>JBOHFY010000299.1:0-5318 GCA_050699895.1 Pseudonocardiaceae bacterium | reverse complement strand
CCGCGTACCCAGCCGGCGAGGCGCGCATCTCCGACTTCCTGGGCGAGTGAGAGTGCGGTCGCGCAGTGCGGCTCGGCCTCATCGCCCACCGCGAGTGACGCCTCGGCGACCAGGCCGGAGAGCCAGCCGGCGACCGCGTGGAGGTGGTGGCGCTCCCGCAGCGTTAGCTTGCCCTCCAGTAGGCGGGCGACGTACCGCCGCCAGGACAGCACTGTTGCGCGGAACTCGGCTGGGGGGACGGTGAAGTACTCCGTGCCGAGGTGTTCGACCTGTTCCTCAAGCTGTTCCAGGGTGCTTGTGCCGAGGTCGGAGGCCTCGGTGCGGCGTAGCAGCTCGACGGATTCGAGTGTCGGATTGGTTCCGCGAACAGCCGGGGTGGCGCCGCGGTCCGCGGCGAGGAAGCGGTCTCGTTGCGCGTCGGTGGCTTTCTCCAGCGCGTCATCCAGCGCGCGGCGCAGCCCCAGGCTCGGGGAGTGGGTGCCGTGCTCGGCGTTGCCGACCGTCCGCTTCGCGAATCCCAACTCGGAGGCGAACTTATCCCGCGGCAGGCACAGCCCCACCTCACGAAACCGGCGGATCGTCGCCACAGTCCACTCCACCGGTGAAGGGTAGCGCAGGGGGCCGGTCGCCGGATTGCCCCCGGTGAGGGGTCGCAACTGCACCCAGAAACAGGTTTGCTTGCCAGACGCGAACGGCGAGCGCTCGCCTCGTCACGGCTTCACATATCTGGGAGGTATCGGTCTATGTCCACTCGCCGGAGCGACTCCGAGTTCCGTCTTCCGCAGAATCATTCGGCAGGTCGACCGTTCATAGTGCTGCCGCCACAGACCGGCCACGACCCCCAGTATCAGATGCTGCTTAAGGTTTTGGTGGACGGTGTGCGGGCCGGGCGGGGTGGCGCGGGTGGGATCGGGTCGGTTCCATTCAGGGCGTGCGTGGCGTTGTACGGGCTGTTGCTCGATCATCCGGTTGATGAGTGGGGTCGGTGTCGGTCCTGCCGCTGGCCTGGGTCGGTGTTCGGGGCGCGGTGGCGCCAGTGCCAGGTGCACGGCAAGGCGACTTTGTGCCTGCGTCAGCTTGATGAGGTGCTGCTGCTGAGTCTGCTGGACCGCCAGTTAGGGCTGGCCGACGAGCCACCACCCGCGGCGCCTGGGCCGGCACGCGCCGGTGATCCGTGACGACACCGGCGGGACAGCCGGGCCTTAACCACGGCGGGGCCGGGGATGACCGTACGGCCTCTGGCCCCGCTGTGTTCCATCCGAACAATCCGCCCTGCCATTCGGCTGAGTCGCCGCTCCGAACCGGAGACATACCATGACCGACCGCACCGACGCCGAGAACGGGCACCACACCACAAGGCCCGCGGCGGTGGCCGGGGCGCGGCCGGTGCTGCTGCTGCGCTACCGGCCCGGCATGAGCGGGCACACCGCGCGTGTCGTGCACCTCGTACCCCTACCTCCCGCACACCAGGCCGGGATCGCGTTGTGCGGAGCCCTGCTCCGCCGAGACCTCGTGGAGGCGGTCGGCCCCGGCCAGGGCATGCCCTGCAGTCGGTGCATGATCAACAATCGTGATACCAGCCCCCCACCAGCGGTACCGTCCGCAGCGCTCCCGGCCGAGCGCATCAGCCGCACGACCGATACGCTGATGGCCGCGGGCGGCTACCGCGCGTGGGGCTGGCCAGCGACCCTGCGCGGTGACCAAGTGTGGCTGGACCTCGAGCCCGACACCATCGCGCTGACCATACCGGCGCCGCTGGCCACCCGGGCCGCCACGATCCTCAACCAATGGCACTGCCCCCCACCCGTGCTGATGATCCATCCCGACGCGCCCGCGCACCGAGTGATACTGGCCATGGAGCGTCACAGCATGGCGCCGCCCTACCTGCGCAGCGTGCACCGCACCACCGGGGCCTTGCCACTGCCTCCCACCACGACCCCTTGCGGATCACTCACCTGGGTGCGCCCACCCCAGCCGGGCCCGCTGCGACTATGCCGGGAATTCGAGGTATTCGCGGCACTGCGCACCGCGCTACGCAACCCACAATAGTTCTTATGTGGCGGTGGTGGCCTGCGGGCAGCCGAAAGTCTGATCGCAGACAACCTCCAGCGCGGCCCGGTCCCGGGCGCTACAGCGAAGCGCCAGGTACCCGTCTGGGCGGACGAGGCAGAACACGTCACGCCCGGGTGCACCCAAGGTTCGGGCTGCTTCCTCCCCGTCGACCTGGTGGAGTTGGAGCCGACTGGGGTGGCGGGCGATGAGCCGCCCGCTGAGCTCGGTCGCCGGCTGCCCTCCCGCGCGAGGAATGTGCAGGAGGGTGTGACCGGGGTGGCGCAGCAGGTGGTGGAGTTGGCGGCCCGCTCCGAGAGCGATGTCGGGGGCGCGGTCACCCGCGCTCAGGCCGTCGAGAGGATCGGCCAGCGGGGGAACGGTGAGGTGCTCCCGGTAGGAATAGGCCAGTCCCGAGACCTGCTCGACCGTGGTCCGGCTGAACTCGGGCTGACGGGCCACCGCGAGGCGTTCGGCTAGCGGCGTCCGGTGGCCCATGTTGATCGCGGTGAGAGCGCGGGCGCCGGCGAGCACCTGCGCGGCGATCGGCCGCCGCTCGGTCTCGTAAGTCTCCAGCAGGGTGACCGGGGCGCCCTCAGCCACTACCGCGGCGAGCTTCCATCCCAGGTTGAACATATCCTGGATGCAGGCGTTCATGCCCTGGCCACCGGCTGGAGAGTGGATGTGGGCGGCGTCACCGGCCACGAAAACCCGGCCGTGGCGGTAGGTGTCGACCATTCGGTGGGAGATCCGGAACACCGAGGACCACGCGGGCTCGCCCACCGTGACAGCGCCGGCGAAATGCTCATCAAAAACGGCTTGGAAATCCTCCCGCACCGGGGGGCGCGGAGGTCCGTCATCCAGTTTGCTGAGAAGCAACCGGTGGTGAGCGCCCGGCAACTTGATGACGACCATCATGTTCTCGGGTGAGATCAGCCAGTGCACAGCATCGTCGGGCAGGGGGAATCCGTGCAGGGGCACGTCCATCAACGGATTCCGCAGGCCGGCGTACCGCTCGCCGTCAAAGTCCAGCCCGAGCTGGCGGCGCACGGTGCTATGGGCTCCGTCACAGCCGACCAGCCACTCGCAACTGACTCGTTCCCGCTGGCCCCCGGGGACGGTCAGGACCGCCTCCACGGGGTCGGCATCGTTGTCACTGAGGCTCAGCGACCGCAACTCGGTGTCCCACTCGACCCGGCCGCCGAGGGCCGCCAAGCGCTCCCGCAGGACCTGCTCGGTCACGCTCTGGTCGACACGCAGGAAGAATGGGTAAGGACTGGGCAGGACTGTGAAGTCCAGTCGGGGCGCTTCCCGCTCACCCAGAAAGTGATAGTTCATCGACTTGCCTGGCAGCCCCCGCTGGAGCAACGGCTCGGCGAGACCGGCGCCGTCGAAAAGCTCCAGCGTCCGAGCGTGCACGATCGCGGCCCGCGACGTCGACGCCGGCACCGGCAGCCGGTCGATCACCCGGCAGGTCACGCCACGCCGCAGTAACTCGATGGCCAAGGTAAGACCCGCCGGGCCAGCTCCGACGACCAGCACCGGCGTGGCCCGTGGGGTGTCTAGGTTCCGGCGGTTGACGACGCTCTGGGGTGGGGTTGCCATGAGGTTCTCCTGCCTGCTGCACGCGACTGCGGTGGTGGACTGACCACGCGACTCAGCTTCGCCCAGAGGCCGGCCGCCGCCACCGCCAGCGGAAGGTGTCGTGAACCACGCGGTAGCGTGCAGTAGGCGAGCGGTGACGGACGCAGGGGGTGGGACGGACCGGTGCGGCAGGCGCGGCGCGAGCACCAGCAGCCCATTGGCGAGGTGGCCCCCGGGCAGCTCGGTCCGGCACGGCGAGCGGCGGACTGGCGGAGGCTGGCCGACGAGCAGTTCGACGTCGTGGTCATCGGTGGCGGTGTGGTTGGTTCCGGTGCGGCGTTGGATGCCGCCACCCGGGGTCTCACGGTGGCGCTGGTGGAGGCCCGGGACCTCGCCTCGGGCACGTCCAGCCGGTCCTCCAAGCTGTTCCACGGTGGGCTGCGCTACCTGGAGCAGCTGGAGTTCGGGCTGGTCCGGGAGGCCCTGCGCGAGCGGGAGCTGATGCTCACCCGGCTGGCGCCGCACCTGGTCAAACCGGTGAGTTTCCTGTACCCGCTGGCCCACCGGCTCTGGGAACGACCTTACGTCGCCGCTGGGCTGGCGCTTTACCAGACGCTGGGCGGGGCACGATCAGTGCCGGGTCAGCGCCACCTCACCCGGGCGGGGGCGCTGCGATTGGCGCCGGCGTTGCGCCGCGACACCCTCGTTGGCGGGGTGCGCTACTACGACGCGATCACCGACGATGCCCGGCACACCATGACGGTGGCCCGCACGGCCGCGCAGTACGGCGCCGCGGTGCGCAGCTCCACCCAGGTCATCGGCTTCCTGCGGGAGGCCGACCGGATCCGCGGCGTCCGGGTGCGGGACTGCGAGACTGGCGAGGAGACCGACGTGCAGGCGCACGCGGTGCTCAACTGCACCGGGGTGTGGACTGATGAGATCCAGCGCCTGTCCGGCGGGCGGGGGCGGTTTCGGATACAGCCCTCCAAGGGAGTGCACATCGTGGTCCCGAAGGACCGCATCGTGTCGGAGAGCGGGCTGATCCTGCGCACCGCGACGTCGGTGCTGTTCGTCATCCCGTGGCGCGGCCACTGGATCGTCGGCACCACCGACACCGGCTGGAACCTCGACCTCGCGCACCCGGCGGCCACGCGCGCGGACATCGACTACCTGCTGGACACGGTCAACACCGTGCTGGCCACACCGCTGAGCGACAGCGACATTGAGGGCGTCTATGCAGGCTTGCGGCCGCTGCTGGCGGGGGAGAGCGAGCAGAGCTCGCGGCTGTCCCGAGAGCACGCGGTCGCCCGAGTGGCACCCGGGTTGGTCGCCATCGCGGGCGGTAAGTACACCACCTACCGGGTGATGGCCGCTGACGCGGTGGACGCGGCGGTGCCCGACCTACCCGGCCGGGTCGCGCCCTCGATCACTGACAAGGTGCCGCTGCTCGGTGCGGATGGCTACCACGCTCTGGTCAACCAGGCCGACGCGCTGGCCGCCCGGCACGGGCTGCACCCCTACCGGCTGCGGCACCTGCTGGACCGCTACGGCTCGGCGGTGCACCAGGTGCTGGCTCTGGCGGCGCAGCGCCGCGACCTGCTCGCGCCGCTGCGCGAGGCACCGGACTACCTGCGGGTCGAGGTGGTGCACGCCGCCAGCCACGAGGGGGCCCTGCACCTGGAGGA
>JBOHFY010000298.1:0-2963 GCA_050699895.1 Pseudonocardiaceae bacterium | reverse complement strand
GAGGTGAGCGGTGAGCTCAATGACCTCTCGTTCACGTTCCGCCCTGGCCGCCGACATGACGACGAGATCGTCAGCGTCGCGCCGCCGCAGCCGCAGGGCACGAACCGTGGCGAGCCGCCCGGTGGCGGCTGTGGGATGTTGGATGAACTCAGTGAAGGAAAGATCCTCTGACGCCACGCTCATACCTCAATGGTACCCCAACGGTTTTGGCCCGGTGCTTGCCGCCGCACGGCGTGGTTATGGATTGATCCAATAGGACCTCGCTGCCGGCCGCAGACGTGACCCAGGACCCCGGCAAAGTCCTGTTTCAGCAGGGAGCCGGCTATCCAGCGGGGCTTGCCCACGCTGGTGCGGCCCGGCTGGGCAGCTCGGAGCCCGCCAGCCGGGCTGGGTCCGCCACGCGGAACCCGCTGGGGTGACACATGGACGTGTCCCAGAGATCGCTGAACGAGGGGCGGTCCCGATCGTCGGCGGCAGGGGAGGCGATCACACGCCACGGGATCGACGGGACATAGCCGATCTGGCCGGCTTCGCCGGCCCAGGCAAGCTGACCCATCCAGCTCTCACACCGTGCTGCTGAGCGTAGGTGCCGTTCACAGGTGTTCCTGCGACTTCGCCGGGTCCTGGGACGTGACCCAGGCGGCGCTTTGGTACGAGAACGGCCAGCGGGAACCGGATGCCGAGGCACTTCTCAGCTTGTTCTCGTGCTGGGGTCACCCATTGAGCTGTTCCTCGTGGGAAGCCGTGTTCCGGGCGTCTGGTAGTCGATGCCTCTTGGACGCACTGGGTCCGCCTCAGCGGTGGCGTTGAGGCGGACCTTGTCCATCGTGCTGTCCATTAACTCCAGTCGTCGGGTGCCGCTGGTGTCCTAGGCGATGTAACCACGGCAAGCAAGGTCCCAGGTAGCGCTCCCCTGAATGGGGGAGCTTCGCACTACGGATCAGAAGGTTGGGAGTTCGAGTCTCTCCGGGCGCGCATCGTCTACAGCCACTTCGAACAGCAGCGAAGCGAGTAAGACCGAGTCAGGTAGTGCAGGATGGATCTTTGTCCATCGGACTGTCCCCACGCCGCTGCCGCATCCTTGTGACGGGCTCGCTGTTCAGCAAGATCCAGGCGCGGCCTCAGCGGGAGGTCGTGCAGCTCCGGCGGGACCGGTCTGGTTCGGACGCGCCACGTCCGCGAAGTGGCGTGTTCCCGTCCGAGATACGTGACAAGATTCAGCGGTGATGGTCTCGCTGCTCGATCGCCGCGTCTATGGCCTTTCCGACGTCGACCGGCTTCTCGCGCTGCCACCTGGCACGGCACGTCGGTGGATCGACGGCTACGACCGTGGCGGGGTGCACTACCCGCCGGTTGTTCGAGCCGAACGCACCCGCGATGAGGACGTGACATGGGGGGAGTTCGTCGAGACGAGGTTGCTCGCCGAATTTCGCGCGCGCGGTGCGTCGATGCACCGTCTGCGTCCCGCTGTGGTCCGGCTGCGCGAGGAGTTCGGCAGGTATCCGCTCGCGCAGGCCAGGCCGTTTCTCGACATCGACGGCCGTGAGCTTGTCCGTGATGTCCAGCAGGAGGTTGGTATAACCGGCCATGAGCTGCTCGTGGTGGTCCGAAGCGGGCAAGCGATGATGTCTGCCCCGGTGCAGAGCTTTGTCGGCGATCTCCGTTACGTCGGCGACACTGACCGCGAGGTGAGCGCCGTGGTTCCGGTGCGGTTCGGGGGGCTGGTCACGCTCGATCCGCTGCATCAGTACGGGCGGCCGGTGGTGCGGGCGGTGCCGACAGAAGTGGTCGCTGAGCAGTTTCGAGCCGGCGAGTCCACCGAGACGATCGCTGACCTGTTCGATCTCACGGTCGCTCAAGTGGAACAGGCCTTACGTTTCGAGCTGAGCCTGGCGCGGACCGCCTGAAAGATACCCGGGGAAGTGGCGCTTCGATGGTTCGTGGATGAGAGTGCCCTTGGCCTCGGCAAACTGCTTGCGAACACAAGGGGCGATGTCATCTACGCCGGTCATCCCAACCTGCCAGAGATTCCGCTCGGAACCATCGACGTCGGATGGATGCCGATCGTGGCTGAACGCAATTGGGTCGCGATCCGGCGTGATCGCCGCATTCACACCAGGCCGCTGGAAGTGCGTGTCTTCAGCGAGGTCGGCCTGCGTACGGTGTGGCTCGGCGGAAAGAAGGACATGGGCTCACACCAGCAGCTCGACCTCGTCATCCGCCACTGGCAGGCGCTGGAAGACCGTCGGGAAGAGCTCGGCCCAGGTCCGTGGAGTGTCGCGCTGCTGGGCGGTGGGCTCTCAACGCGGGTCTGGCGGCCAGAAGCCTGAGCGTTTCTCGCAACAGGTGTGTTGTCCCTCGTGTCGAGGCGTGCTGCTGCCCGGCCTCGACGCTGGCGTGGATCTTGTCCATTGGACTGTCGATTAACTCCAGTCCTCCGGGTGCTTCTGGCGCCTCGGCGGCGTAACCACCGCAAGCAAACTGCCAGGTAGTGATACTACTATCGGGTGAACTTCGCACTACGGGTCAGAAGGTTGGGAGTTCAAGTCTCTCCGGGCGCGCAGGTCAGAAGGGGTGTGGGCTCTCGGCCTGCTTTTTTGGGTCTCAATAGCGGGCACGTGCCCGCATCTGACACCTGGCCTGATCAGGCATCGTTGCCCATCTGCTGAGGTTGCCCACAGCGGGCAACTTGCCGATAAAGGCAACTACGGTCAAAATAGGCTCGTGGTCGCCCTCGCAGTCGATGAGCATGCCGTGCTCGAACAGGGCATGACTCGACTTGCTGAGTTGCTCGGGCCTGACTTCGACATTTCGCCCTACCGGGTGAGTGGGGGGCGGACGACGAGCAGGACGCCGTCGCCACAGACTCCGTTTACTCGATCCGAGCACTCACGACCTCTGCGCCTTACGCCCAGGTCGTGGTTGAGGCCAAGTCGTCGTTGACGCCAGCGGCGGCTCAACAG
>JBOHFY010000297.1:0-6671 GCA_050699895.1 Pseudonocardiaceae bacterium | reverse complement strand
CCGGGCGGAAGCGGGAGTTCTGCCAGATCGAGCGGCTGGCCAGCCTTGACGCGCTGCCAGAGGCCTACGGATTCACCCTCGTCTGCTTCCCGGTCAAAGTCGCGCGGGCCGGCGCGGGCTGGGCGCGAGCAGTCGCCATCGTCGATGACTGACCAAGGCTACTGGAGTCGGACCCGCAGAAGTCCGGCAACCTCTTCGGCCGGTTCGAATTCGTGAGGAAGCCGATTTCCTACGCGATCGGAGTCGGCTTCCGGCCCGAACACGTCCGCGTCCCTTCCCCAGGGCCACTCCGCACCCCGCATTTCACCCCTTTCCCCGAGGGTGCTGAATAGCTACCTGCCGGCTGGAGCGGGAACGATGATCAACATCCGGCTTTGTGACGATGCGCCGGTATGTCGCTCACATCCGCTTCGCCACTCAGGATGGCCTGTTGCAAGCGCTGGAGGTGCGGCGCGGGCTCCAGGCCAAGTTCCTTGACGAGGGTGCCACGCAGCCGGTGGAATACCTCCAGAGCCTGTGCACGCCGGCCGCCGAGGTGAAGCGCGAGCATGTACTGTCGGTGCAGGCCCTCGTGCAGTGGGTTCTCCACAGTGAGGCCCGCCAACTTCGCCACCACGTCGTGGTGCATACCGAGCTGGAGTTCCGCCTCGATCAGGCACTCGAGCGCAACGAGCCGCCACTCCTCCAGCTCACGTATTTTCGACTCGAGGAGGCGTCCAGCGGGCACGTCTACCAGTGCCGGACCCCGCCACAGCTCCAGCGCCGCACGTAGGTGATGGACCGCATGCGCGTTCCAACCGCCGTCGCCGCGCGTCTTTCGCCCTTCGATGAGGTGGGCCTGGAAGTCGTAAAGGTCCAGCTGGGCCCTCCCCACGCGGAAAGTATAGCCGCCCGTTCCGGTCACCAGCACATCGCGGGCGATCTCATCCGATGAGCATTCCGCCAATGAGGCCAACAGCTTTCGCAGATGCAGTATATAAGTCTGCAGCGTGGTCAACCCGCTCCGTGGCGGCTCGTCGTCCCAGAGCTCCTTCAGAATCGACGCAACTGGAACCACCTCATCGGCGTGAAGCAGCAACAGGCCCAGCACCTTACGGAGTTTTGGGGCGCTTGGGGCGCCGTTGACGCCGCAGACGGATACATTTAACGGGCCAAGGATACAAAATTTCATGAAGCTCCCCATGCTCCTACTCCTCGAGGCTTCGGTGAGTTCATCCTGCCTCTCGCCGGTGTGCGTTTCCATCCACCCCATGCCGCAAGTGCTTTGCCCACATTTTCCATGGCGATTTTGTCGGCAGTGTCACAGCCATGTAGTGTGGGATTTTGCGCCTGCCAGAAATGGGAGTCCCTCCTGTGGCGCTGCTGATGCATAGTCAAGGTGGCCACCAATAAATAGAGATATTTTTGTCGGTAGGGTGGTGGCGGTGGAACCGGCTGGGTCGCCACCGATCACCAGGATTTGCGTAGATTGATCCATGGTTCACTCCTCCTGGAGCTCCTGTCCAGTTGCGACACCCCCGCCGGCCAGCTCGCATGCCTGGACTGAGACGAAGCCACTTGCCTTTTGATCTGGTCTGGTAGTGGATTCGTGCGGCTCGAGATAGGAGTTTTTGCCGCATTCTCCCCTCAGTGACGGCTCGCTCGATTTTCCGCCGCATCTGGATCAGGCTATTACAGCCGCACGGCGATTTCGACGGGCGATGATCATGATCAAGACGGGATTTTTGACTACGTATGCATGGGATATCAGCCCGTCTGATCGGGACACATGTCTCGCTTCGGTCCGCAGTTTTCTATGGATCTACTGCCGTTTCCGCAGGTGAATTTTCATGATCGTGAGTTCGTTCGCTGTGGGCGTGGTGAACTGTGGATATGGCCGAGGTGCTTTCATCCGCCCAGGCTGGTGGGGGTATCCGGGGGTGCGACTACGGGCAGGTGATGGGCAAGCTGGTGGACGGCTTGTATCACTGGCGGCGCGGTGCGCAGCTGCTGGAAGGACACTGGGATCCGGTCGGATGGGTCGACGCGGCAGGGGCGGCCGACCGCAACTTCCTGTCCCACGCCCTGGCCACCAAGGTCCTGGCCACCGGGGAGCGCGTCCTGTGGCGGGCCTTGGCGTCTTTTGCGCTGTGCCCGATCACGGTGCGGGTCATCGAGTACACCGTGCGTACCACCCCCGACGGGTGCCCCAGGCTGTGGTGTGCCTGGACGCCTTTCCCGTGGTGGCCTGGGCCACCACCGCACTGGACGCGGTACGGCGTGGCCTGGGGAACCAACCGCGTTGCGACGGCAAAACCGACCAAGCCACAGCGCTCAAGAACAGTGAACACGGCCTGGGAAACGCGCTGTCCGAGGCCGCGAACACCCACCTGCCCACCCCTACCAGGACGATCATGAACACTTACCCGCGGGAACAGCGGGTAGACCCAGGTTGCGACGGGCATGGGCTGACACACCGCGAGCCCGTTTGTCGCTCAGCTTCCTTGAAGTTGTCCGGACCGGGCGAAAGTACACCTCGCGTACAAGGCTGTCCGCAGCCGGTTCTCGGTGCCAAGCTTCGCGTAAATACGACTGAAATAGTTACGAACGGTCTTCGGGCTGAGGTTCAAGGATGTGGCGATGTGGTTTGTATCGTGCCCATGCGCCATCATGAAGAGAATTTTCCTCTCTTTTTCATTCAGGCCGGACAGCGGGTCGCCCTCGATCAGCGGGCGCCCGCTGATCATTCGGAGTATATAGTTCGCCATGTCATGTGGCAGCACCGCTCCCTCGCGATAAACCGCTCGAAGGGATGCCCTGAGTTCGCCTTGGTTGATGTTTTTTGATAAATAGCCGCAGGCGCCCGCCATAAATGCTTCGCGCATATGAAAAGGATGTGGGCTCGAGGTTAATATGACGACCCTGGTGTGTGCGTGGTGTCGGCAAATGATCCGCGTTGTCTCTATGCTGTCCATTCCGGCGGTGTGTGACTCAAGTCCCATGAGAACGATATGGGGCCGATGCAGGCATATTTGCTGCAGTACGGTTTCTTTATCGCGAGCGGTTGCCACTACGGAGAATTCTGGATAGCCACACAGAATCAGACGCAGACCCTCGCGAACAAGTTGCTCATCATTGACTAGTAGTATTTTTATCGTCGAAGTTGGCGATCCCCTGGTGTTCGCGAGGTTTCCTGATGCTTGGGGCTCGCACTGCGGTTCTGTCGAATTCTCCACGTCGGCTCCCCTTGGGCGAATTAGACCCCTTAATGGCAAATGGAAGCGCTGGTCGCCTTCCGTTTCTGTGGTACCATGGGTGCCAGGTGCCCTGTTCTGTGTGCCCTTCGACGAACCCAGATGTGACCAAGTGGTTATTGTGGGCGATAGCTTCTCGCGGCATCCGCCGCTGCTCGCATACCGCCTGCGCGGCGTCGGCACCCGCGCTGACGTGCTCAGCGGGCACCAGCGGTGCTGGGCTACCGCAGTCATGAAACGTGTAGAATCCTGGACGTTTTTGTTCCGCGAGCGGTGCCTCGGCCAGAGGCTTGCCCCGACCGCTCGTCAACTCATCAAGGTCCTGGTGCTCTGCACGCAAGAAACGTACCACGTCTGCCCCCTCTGGGAGATTGTACTGAGAGTAGAGCGACGAACACTGTGGCTGATACACCATCGATCCGATCGGCTGTATTGAAACACCCGACCGTGACCGCACTACTCAACTTCGACTACTGTGAGCTCACTGGCGACCGGCCGCGTCGGGTTTGGGGTGCTGGAGGAAGAAACGGGTCATCTCGGCTGAGACGTTGGGGCCGCGGGGGTCGGTGTATGACCCGGCGGGGGCGCCACCGCACCAGGCGTGACCGCCGCCGTGGATGATCCATGACTCAGCCATGACAGCGCCGAGGGGGTCTGTGTAGTGAGTGCGGGTGTAGGGGAGGGAGCTGTCCTGTCCGGCCTGTGTCATGGTGTGCTGCTGTGGGGTGGCCGAGGTTGCGCTGAGGCGGGAGGCAATGAGGTTCCGGGCGTTCACCGGAGCCACCACGGTGTCGCGGTCGCCATGGAAAACGATCAATGGCAGGTCCCCGCCGGAAGCCGGTGTTCCACCGGTCCGCATTGCGGCGAAGGCGGAAACGACGTCGTGAGCGGCGCGGTAGGTGAGCCCAGAATGCACGCCGACGGCGGCGTAGAGGTCAGGGTAGGTCGCGGCCATGACCGCCGCCATGGCGCCACCGGCGGAGAGCCCGGCGATGTAGATCCGGGCTGGATCCACGGCGTGATCGCGCATCACCTGGCGGGTGATGCCGGCGATGATGGATGGCTCGCCGCGGCCGGCCGTCTGGTCACGGGGGTTGAACCAGTTCCAGTAGCCGCTGCTGTTAGCGGTAGTGGATTGTTCGGGATAAGCGACGAGGAAGGTGTGTCGCTCGCCGTGTTCGTTCATCTGGGTGCCGGCGGCGAAGTCGGCGGCGTTTTGCTTGCCGCCGTGCAGCATCACGACCAGCGGAACTGGATCCCCGGTGTAGCCGGCGGGGATGTAAAGGTCGTAAGTGCGTGTCCCGGCCGGCTCGGTGTGGGTGAGATGCTGGATCTCGCCTCCGGGGGCGGTCGCCGCGGTCCGGGAAGGAGTGGCGGTGCCGGGGAGCGTGGTGAAGCGGCTGAGGACTGTCGCCAGCTCTGGCTGGGCTACTGTGGCGGTGGAGTTCGGAGGATCGCCGCCGAGCCCGCGCCGGAGGTGCGCTACCGCCTTCGTGAGTTGCCCGGCGCGAGTCAGCCGCAGTACCTCGGCCATGTAGGCGTTCCTGTCCACTGCGCGGTCCTGTCTGTCGTGGTTGGTCCGTCGATCCGGCGTGAGCTGGTCATGTTGTTCGGGGTGCCAGTGCGGCCTTGACCGCGGGAGATGCCCGGAAGGACCCGAGAACCTCCACCGACGCGATCGTCGCGAGCGCGAGCTCGGGGGAGACGTCCTGGGCGATGCTGCCCAACCCGAGGACACGCAGCTCGACGGTGCGACCGGCCGCGCGCAGCGCCTCCAGCTCGCGGCGGCTGTAGTGCTGGGTGCCCAGCGTCAGGGTCCGCCGCGCCACCGTCTCATCCAGTGCGTTCGACCGGATGTCAAGCTGCCGGCGGATCGCGGTGCGGATGAAGTCGGTGCGGTTGGCGTAGAAGCCCTCGTCGACAAGCAGATCGATCTGGCCCAGGTCGACCAGCCCCACGTTGATCGTGATCTTCTCGCTCTTATCGACCTCAGCCATCCCGCCGAACCTCCCTCACCATCCGAAAACCATCCTATTACCATCCCACCAGATGGCGGGCTCCGCAAGCAACACTCACCTCAGCGTGTGGGAAGAGCGGGCACGGACGGCCCCCGGGCTGGGAGCTGTGGCCGATCGTGCTCGGGTTGACCGAGCAGGAACCCGACCTCGCGGCAGACATCGCCGCTGCGCTGCACTATCGCCGCTCGCCGGGTGTCGGAGTGGGCACGATCATTACTGTCAGTTGACGAGACCGCGGTGCGGGCGCGTGCTCGCGAGCTGCGCACACTCGCGGCGGACTACGGCATCACCGACCTGCGGTTCGCCTCGATCGGCCGGTTGGTGGGCCACGTCGCCCAGGACCGGGACTCTGTGGACGTGGCTGACTTCGATCTTGCCGCGATCCGTCTGTTGGGTCTCGACGCTCGCCCGACCCACGCTTGCGCCACGCCATCGATCGGCGGGATCGCAACGTGGCAGATCAAACCGGGTTCGGATCTTTGTTCCCACCCTGTGATAATGCGTGCTGTGGTGACGCGAGGCTGGAGGACAGCGGCGACGGCCTTGGGCCTGTTGTTCCTGGCGAGCTGCGTGGTGCTGGTGGGAATCCTCACGGTCAGGGGCTCCCAGGACGCCGGGCGCGTCGCTCAGTTCCTGGGAATCGTGTTCGCGGTCACAACGCTGGCGGTCTCGCTCGTGGTGTGGTGGCGCCGGGGAATGGTAACAACGGCGCCCACGGCAAGTCAGCTCGATGAAGCGCGGGAGACGCTGGCGGGTGTGGTTGCGGAGCAGTGGCGTCAGGAGGCCCTGGCGCGCTCGCTGGGGGACCCGGAGCCGATGCCGGTGTGCTGGGGACTCACCGGGCCCGCCTTGATGGACCATCCCCAGCTCATCGCCGTCGGGGAGTTCTCCTTCACTGGCCGCAGCGACCAAATCAGTCCCCTCGCGGTGGAGTTCCGACGGTTGAGGCGCCGTCGCCTGGTGATCCTGGGCGGCCCCGGCTCGGGCAAGACCACCCTCGCGGTGCAGCTGCTACGGGAATTGCTGGCGACCCGTCAGCCCGGTGAGCCGATCCCGGTGCTGGTGTCCCTCGCCGGATGGAACCCCATCGAGCAACCCCGGCTCCATACCTGGCTCGCCGCCAGGCTGGCCGAGGACTACCCATCGCTGAGCGCCTTCGGCCCCACCACGGCCCAGGCGCTGGCCGAGCAAGGCCACCTCTTACCGATCCTCGACGGCCTCGACGAACTCCCCGAGCCCCGCCAGCCCGAGGTCATCGCCGCGCTCAACAAGTCGCTGACCGATACTGACCAGCTGGTGCTGACCAGCCGCACCACTGAATACACCACCGCCGTCACCGAAGCACGCGACGTGCTCACCTCAGCTGCGGTCATCGCGCCCGAGCCGCTCACCGCAGCCCAGGCCGTGGACTACCTCACGC
>JBOHFY010000296.1:0-10842 GCA_050699895.1 Pseudonocardiaceae bacterium | reverse complement strand
CAATCAACACCAGCTTTGCGGCATTCCTACGCGCCGACACACCCACCGCGTTAGACACCGCCGC
This sequence comes from Pseudonocardiaceae bacterium, assembly GCA_050699895.1. Lineage (GTDB taxonomy): Bacteria > Actinomycetota > Actinomycetes > Mycobacteriales > Pseudonocardiaceae. The sequence goes on along the minus strand of JBOHFY010000296.1, from coordinate 10,778 downwards.
CGCCGCGCGCAGTCTAGCCGCACGCACCAACGACCCTCGCCTCAAAGCCCTCGCCGAGCAAATGGCCGCCGCAGCCTACGCACTCGATGGTCAGTATGGGCCATGCATGAGCGCGTGTGGACGAGCGCAACAGTTCCTCGCCAGCGCGAACGGGTGTTCCCATGAGTCGCTGGCGTATTGGGTGCATGAGGGTGAGCTGGACAGTCAACGCAGCCTGTTCCTGTGCCTGCTAGACAAACCCAAACAAGCCGTCGAAGCCGCAAGCAATGCTCAAGCGCGACTCGACCGCACCTTCGTGTGCAGCTACGGGCACCGCCAGGTGCGACTAGGCCACGCGCTGGTGCTCTCCAAAGAAATCACCGAAGCCACCCGTGTCCTTAGCGAAGCCGCCAACCACGCTCACCTGTCCCCACGACTCACCACAGAACTCCACACCGCCCGAACGATGATGCAACCCTGGGAAAACACTAAGATTGTCAAAGAACTCGATGCCCAACTGGAAGCATGTGGACTCAAACCAACACGCTAAACAGAACGCGTGACACCAGGATCACAGGACATGCGCAACCACAACGGCGTGACCTGAACCAGCGTGACTATGCGGCTTGACTTGATGCCGTGTCGCGAACCCACACAAGTCGTACTTTGATTTTGTCATGAGCCGAAAACAGCGTGCGGGCGCGTTCAGCTGAGCCGAAAACGCCGCGCACACCATCATGGGTGGCACTGACCACCTCGGCGCGATCGCCAAAATCCATACCCCACGCAATCGTCACCGCATCGACACGATCGCCGATTTCTTCGCATAACGCAAACACTCGCGGCGCATCCTCGGCAACCAGCTTATCTATTTCTGCCGTGAATAGTTCTTCATCGCCCATCGGTGACAATTCGACTGGATCGACATACTCAACCTCTAAACTGTCTTGATTATCCACCCTCGGAACAACGGGCGCCCCGTCACCTCATCCAGCCGAGGCCGCACCGGCCGGTTGCGCGCCTTGTCCTCCTGTGACTGGTACTCCGTCACCGCCTGGATCGCACCGACCAGGTACAACCCCCGCGGAAACCACTCGTCGAAGTCCACCGAGAACCGCGCGTACCGTGGCGCTCCCATGCTCACCCCTCCTGTTCGTGATCTTCTGTCTCGCCACCTGAGACAATTAATCCGTCTTTGCCATGTCAGCTAATAGACTTGTTCGGCACCATCTCCTCGGCTATTTCGAACGGGTGTTCTATGGCTTTGCTAGCTCAGGCGGTACGGTTGTGTTATGGAGATGGACCAGGCGGACCCACGGCCCGCATACCAGCGCGTTGCCGAGGACCTGCGACACGCGATCGCCACCGGCACGTACCACCCGGGCGACCAGCTCCCGACCCTGGCGGAGCTGACCAGCCGGTACGGCATCGCGGTCATGACCGCCCGGGACGCGATCCGCCAACTCGTGACCGACGGCCTTGTCGTGTCCCGACAGGGCAAGGGCGCATACGTGCTACGCCAGCCCAGCACCGACGAATCCCTCTCCGCCCCCCACCTTCTCGACCTGGTGAGCCAGGTCCGCAGATCGGTGGATGACCTCACTGAGCGGATGACCGTCGTGGAGCGGACACTGGCCGGCCGCCAGGGCTCAACTGCCGCTCCACCGCCGCCATCCGGCGACTGAGCCCAGCCACCGCGTCCGCCATCTGCCGAACACCCGCCACCAACGCGTGCCACTCGACATCACTCACTCCCGGAACCCGATTCACCAGCGGTTGCGTGCTCACTTCGGTTGCCTCCTCCCCCCGACGATCGAATCGCCTCACGCGCCGTCGCGGGCCCCGCCATCACCGGATGCCGCCCCCGCAACGACGGCCAGCCCCGGCATCGATTCCTCGCATCGCCGCGCGAACCGCAGCGCGGCGCTAGCAAGCTCGCGGGCGAACTGGACCGCGAGCTCGACGCTGCCCAGCTCGTCATCGACCTGGACCGCGAACGTGCCACGCGTGTCGATATCCGCCACCAGCTGTGGACGGCCGTTCGCTTCGGTCACGACCCGGGCCGTGTCCCCGAACCTCGGGTGAACCACGATGTGCAGCCCCACAGTGTGCTCCTTACCTGCTGCCCAGCGGCGGGTGACGACCCGCCGGATGCATCCTGCGGGCTAGGCTGACCGGGACGCCACACGATGCGGGATACGCGCATGACATGCGCATATTCAAGGGGAGAGCAGGCCGGTGCGGACCTTCGGTGACACGCTGCGCCACCTGCGCACCGAGGCCGGTCTCACCCAAGGGGAGCTGGCAAAACAGGCCAATTGGAGTCAAAGCCAGATCAGCCGCACCGAGCAGAACCTGTTCACCCCCGACGACGCGACCGCCCAGCGCCTTGACCGAGTGCTAGGCGCCAACGGCCGCCTGGTCGCCGCATACGCCACCGTGACAACACCCAGCGCTGACCTGGTCCACCCCGGAGGTGATCCACTGATCTTCAGCGACCTCTTGCGGAAGATCCACCGCACCGACGTCGGCCCCGACACGATCGACCAACTCACCGTCATCACCGAACAGCTGTGCTGCGAATACGTCTCCCGCCGCCCCGAGGAACTTCGCGAGGATGCGCACCACCAACTCGAATACATTCAACACCTGCTCGAGGGACCCACCCGGCTGAGCGAACATCGAGAACTACTGGTCATCGCCGGATGGCTATCGCTCCTGATCGGCTGCGTGAACTATGACCTCGGCCTCGCCCGGCACGCCGAGACCGCCCGCACCGCCGCCTTCCAACTCGGCCGCGAAGCAGGCCACGGTGAGATCATCGCCTGGTCATTCGAGATGAGCGCCTGGTTCGCCCTCACCCAAGGCCGCCTGCGATCCGTCCTCGACTACGCCGACGCCGGGATCAAAGCCGCGCCCCAGGCATCAGTTGCCGTGCAACTCGCCGCCCAACGCGCCAGAGCGCACGGGCGTATGGGTAACAGCAGCGAGGTTCGGCACGCCATGGACCAGGGCTTCCGCTTGCTCGGTGGCCACGAGCACCCCACCCGGCCAGAAAACCACTTCGTCATCGACCCCACCAAATGGGACTTCTACGCGATGGACTGCTACCGCATCGGCGGCGACGACGCCCGCGCGGCCCAGCACGCCCACGAAGTACTCCGCCTGTCCCAACGCCCCGACGGCAGCGACCGCAGCCCCATGCGCGCCACCGAAGCCCGACTCACCCTCTCCATCGTGTCCCTCCGAGACGGCGACATCGACCGCGCCACCGACTGGGCACGCAAGGCCTTCCACACCGACCGGAAATCCGTCAACAGCCTATCCATGATCACCGACGAGCTATACCACCAGGCCCGCACACGCTACGGCGACGACCCCGCGATCAACACCCTCAACGACGTCATCACCTCCTTCTACACATCCATCTCCAACCGATAACCCAACACCACGCCCCACACCCGCCACAAGTATGGGCCGTGCGTTGCCGAATTCGCCTCTATGGGATCTGTGAGTGTCGTTGCATCCTCCGCCCAGCCGAACGGGCTCCCTTAGCGAGCCGTCAGCGAAAACGGCGCGACGAGCCCGCACGGGCCGATCCACACCGGCTCGCTTCCGCCCCTCCCGTCCTATGGCGGGTCAACATCCCACGTCCCCGGTGATCTTGGTTCGTGCCCCTGGCATGCCCGTTCACGCGGGGACTCATAGGGACTCACCGACGATGACGGTCAGAATCTCACCGATCGTGCATGAGAACGTTTCCCCAGCTCACGTAGTGCTACGGTCCGGACCTTTGCACGGCGGAGTTGAGGGTTCAAGTCACTTCGTCTCCACGCGTGCGTGCGGAGGCTCAGGTGTGTCGGTTCGTTTGCTCGCGTGCGTAAGTGTTCAGGCGGTCGAGCTCGTCGGTGTAGATGCGGTGCATGGCGCGAGGCGCGAACAGGCGCTCGAAGAAGCCCCCGATCCCTGCGGCGCCCTGCCACGTGGTGGAGATGCGTACCCGCGAGGTGGCGCTCGCCGGCGGTCACCGTGAAACGGGTGATCGTGCCCTCGCCTACACCACCGGTCTCGACCTCGAAGGCGGAGAATGCCGGGGGCAGGAACCGGGGGTGGTGCTCGCGCATGTCGACGAGGTAGCTGTACACCGTGCCGGCAGGGGCGCCCACGACGCGCTCGGCGGAGACATGAATCGTTCCCATACAAGCCTGCCTACCATGTTCGGGGCGGGGCGGGGTGACGGCCCGGGCCCAAGCCCAGCTCCAGCATCCTATGCGATGTGTGCTACGAGTGGGATCAGCACGGTTCAACGAACCTGTCAGTCGTGCCCGACAATCGACTCGGCCTGGTTACCGATCTTGGCTCGTCCCCGTGTCGTTGCGCGAGGGCGGCTCGGTGCGGTAGTTGAATGTAGCCATGCCAGGCACCCATGGTCGAAGGTTCGTCGGTCTGGTGCTCCTTGTCGTAGGGATACTGCTTCTGATCGATCGCGTCGGTGACGTCACCGGGTTGATCGATATGGTCCGGGCGTGGTGGCCCATCGGACTGGCTGCCTTTGCGGTGGCCAACTTGACGACGTTTCTGCGCAGACCGCTGTCGTCGCCGCCGCTGATTCGCTGGGCGGTGTTGGCATCTATCGGTCTCCTGCTCGTGGCGGGCGTCATCCTGCTCGGTACGACCGGCTTCCTACGATTCGAGCTGGCCAGGTATGTGCTACCGGCCGCTCTGATTGGTGCCGGATTGCTGCTGGCCCTGTGGGAGGGCAGTGTGACGAGCAAAGTCGTTTGCCCAGTTCAGTGCGGTTTTCGAGTGGCATGTCGTGGTCTTGTCGTGCTGGGTTGGGGTGGCGGGGGCCCGCTAGGACAGGGATTGTCGAAGATCTCCGGTCCCTGGAGGCCCTGTCACCGTGCGAGTCTGACATGCCCGCAGTCCCGTTGTGGGCGGCGGATGCCGTGGTGGAGGTGCTGGTCGCCCACGCGGCGAGCCTGCATGCCGCCAGCGGCGGTGACCTGCTGGGGTGTTTCGATTCGGTGTCCGACCCGCGTGCTCGCTGGGGAATCCGGCACCGGTTGGCCGCGCTCGGGCGCCGCCGCGACGCCCCGGGGATCGTGACCCCGCCCCACACGGACACGATCACCCGGGTGTTCACCGATCTGGGCGCCCAGGGACTGGCCCGATACACCGGGGTGTTCCTGGCCCGCCGGGCCCGGCGGGCCAGGCGGGCTTCCCGATCGGCACGCCCGGGTGGCTGCCGGCGATCGCGGTGGACGGCAAGGCCCTCCGCGGCGCCGCAGGCACCGACGGGGGTGTGCCCTACCTGCTGGCCGCCGCTACCCACGACAAGTGCGCGATGGTCGCCGAGCGTCTCATCGGCCCCAAGCCCAACGAGGTGCTGCGGTTCGCGCCACTGCCGCGCGAGCTCAACGACCATGTCCCGCTGTCGGGGCAGGTGGTCACCGTCGACGCGGGTCACACCGTCCGCGCCCACGCCACTGTCCTCCGAGAGGAACTCGGGGCGCACTACCTATTGACCGTCAAAGACAACCAGCCAGTCCTGTTCTCCCAGCTCAACGCACTACCCTGGGCACAGGTCCCGGTCGCTCACACCGACCCCCACCAGATCGCCACCGCGCCGCGAGGGCACTGGAGCATCGACAACGGCCTGCACTACGTCCGCGACGTCACCTACCGGGAGGACACCTCCCGGGTCCGAACAGCGTCCCGACCACGCATTGCGGTAACTCTACGTAACTTAGCGATTGGTCTGATCCGCCAGGCCGGCCACACCAAGATCGCCGCCACCATCCGGCGGATCAAAACCGACCCACACCTGCTCCCGACCATCCTCGGCCTGAGCTCAGACCCTCAAAACAGCCCATGATCAGCGAGAAGAACTTTGCGGTTCACCCTGTAATCACCACAGGGCATGCGTTCGTCCAGAACATCCGCCGCGGACACGACGGACTCGGAGTCGAGGAACCCACGACGCTGCGGGTAATGGCTGCCTTCACCGAGCTGACCATGGCCATCTGATCAGACCACGGGAACGGATCCAGCCCACCACTTCGCGCAACGCAACAGTGCCCACGCGGCGTCCCCACCCAGCGCCACCATCGACGCCAGATCCAGCACGATCTTGCCCGGATCGCGCACCGCCAGCGGCCGCCGCCAGACCCGGCACCGGGACGACAACTCCTTCGCCAGTCCACTGCGCCGGGCGGTCTCCACCAACAGCACGCCACCCGCGTGCGAGACCAGCGACTCACCACCAGTGATCACTGACAACCAGGGGCGACGACCGCTATCCTGCACTCGCGAAGTGCCTCCCTACACGGTCCGATCAGGGTCTGAGTAACTCCGCTCCAACCGCGCTGAACAGGCACTTTCGCGTATCTGACACCCGCGTGTCGCAAAAACTACGGTGAAAGCCCGAAGGCTAGACTCCGGGCCGCAACCCGGCGACCCCGATCGTATTGGAGATAATCCGCCGATGATGACGGAACCCACCACTACACGGTACCCGGTGCGCTTCTGGACCGTGCCGGATCTGTCCGTGCAGGACTGTGACCCGCTGTTGACTGAGCTCTTGCGAGACGAGCCGGTGTCTCGCGTCCAGCTGCCCAACGGTGAGGGCCATGCGTGGCTGACGACCCGGTACGAGGACGTCAAACTGGTCACGTCCGACGCTCGGTTCAGCAGGCGGGCGTTGCTTGGCCGGCCCGTGACCAGGCTCGCCCCACACTTCATCCCGCTAGATGAGGCCGTGGGCTTCGCCGACTCGCCAGACCACACGCGGTTCCGCCGGACTGTGGCCAGGGCATTCACCGTGAAGAGCGTGCAGGACCTGTGATCCCGCGCGGAGGAGCGGATGAACGAGCCGGTGGACTAGGTCGAGTGGCAGCGCCGCGCACTCATCCGCAGCCCCGAGATACTGCCGGCCACGCGGTGATGGCCCTGGTCGTGCCGCCAGGGGAGGGCCAGACGATCGCCACCCGCGCCCAGGAGGTTACCTTCAAGGTCACGGGTGGCCTCTCGCGGACCGCGTCCACCTTCGAGGTCAAGGTGCCGCCCGGCTTCGATGTCGGCGCGCATGTCCATGCCCGCAGCGAGGAGCTATTCTACGTGATCGAGGGTGAGCTGGACGTGCTCGCGTTCGAACCGCGCGTACGTACTCGAAATAACTGGCGGGAATGGGAATCCCTGTCTGGCGAACGTGTCGTGCGCGCGCGGCCCGGCTCGTTAATCCTCGTGTTGCCGGGCTGCCCGCACGCCTTCGCCAACCCGACCGCGCGGAACGCGCGAATGTTGTTCCAGTCGTCCCCGCCGCCCGATCATGAGCGGTACTTTGAGGAACTGTTGGACGTTCTCAACGCCGGCGGTGAGATCGACCAATTGGCCATCGCCGCGCTGCGTGCCCGCTACGACATCGAACAGCTCACCCCGCTCCGGCACGGAGTTGACGACCACCACGTTAACAACTACCACATGGCTCCAGGTGCCCCATCGTGACCGGAACATGCCCCCAGGCCCGCGACCACGCGCCGCACGTGTGGCCGGTGGATTCCCTGACCGGCTTGGGTTTCGACCCGCTGCTGGGTAAGCTGCTGCGTGCAGAGTCGGTCGCCAGGAGCCGCCTGAAGTTCGGAGAGGGGGACGCCTGGCTGCTCACCCGGCAGGAGGATGTCGAGGCGGTCACCTCGGATCCGCGGTTCAGCCGCACCGTGACCATTGACCAGCCCATCACGAGCATGACCCCGCTGGAACGAACGCTGCTAAACCCTTCGCCTGGACCAAAGACGCGGACACGATCCTCGCGAATTCCCACCGTAAAACCACTTCCGACACGAGACGCTAGTGGACGAGCAGCCGCCGCTGGCCTTCGGCGTCGATCACCACACAGTGGTGATGGGATTTCCCTGCATCCTTACCGGCCCAGATCTCGGGCACGCGCACCCCCGTTAGCGGCCGAGTTGTCGCGGGGTGTCGGGCGGCCAATCCTCCTGAGTCACTCATGGCAGAGTAATGACAGCCACACCCGATATCCCTGAGCTTTCCGATCTTACGAAGGACTAAGACAAGCCCACGCAGAAAGGTAAGGAGTACGTGATGACACTCGCGCCGGAGCCGCACCTCATGGCAGGGGAAAGGCCGGGAAGTGGGAGTGGATGGGCCGAGCTGGCGGAGTTCGCCCGTCGGCGTTCGCCCTACTATGCCCGACTGTACCAGCAGGTACCAAGCCGACCGCGGTACCTGTACGACTTGCCGATGGTCGACCAAAACGACTTCTGGGCAGCGCACCGTCGCGATGGCAATCAGATCCTGACCGGCCCGCATATCGACGGCACCGTCTTCACTTCGGGCGGTACCACTGGTCAGCCGAAGACCACCCTCTATGCCCGCGAGGAACTCCGCGCGACTATCGCCTGCACCGCCAGCAGTATGATCACCGCCGGCCTCCAGCCCGGTGACAGGGTGGCGAACCTGTTGTCCGTCGGCGACATGTACTTGAGCTTCATCCACGTCACTTACTCGCTTCGCGAGTGCCCGGTCCCCGTCGTCGAGCTGCCCATTGCCAGCCACACCGACCAGGACCGCACTACCCAGATCTTGCTGGAGCAGGCACCCACCGTCATCGTCGCCACTCCCAGCATTCTCGTCCGGCTGGCCGCTCACCTCTGTGCGCAAGACCGCTCCCTGCCGGGCCTGCGCCTGTTGCTGTACGCCGGTGAAGCCCTCTACGCCGACCAGCGGGCCCTGCTCACCCAGGCATACCCCTATGCCCAACCGCGCCCGTTCATCTACGTTAGCTCCGACGTGGGTGTCCTCGCCACTCCCATCCCTGATCAAGATGACCTGCGGCTGTACCGCGCCAACTCCCCCCACACCATCTTGGAAATCGTCGACCCCGACACCGGTCGGCCGATCACCGAACCTGAACGCCCCGGGCGGGTACTGGCCACCAACCTCCTGCGCCGACTGATGCCCGTCATCCGCTACCCGGTCGGCGACCTCGCGCAGTGGACCGACCCTCAACGCCGCCAACTACGCTTGCTGGGCCGCAGCAGCGACCGCGCCCGCGTCGGCACCGCCAAAGTCTGCCTAGACACTCTGCACAATCACCTGACCGAGGTCATCGGTGGGCAGGAGCTCCCAGCAACACAGATCGTCCTGCGCCACCATCACGCCAAGGACGAACTCCTCGTCCGCGTCGCCGCCCGAGTCTCCTCCCCCGCGGACTGCACCCGCGCCCTGCAGGAGCACATGCAGACGAGCCACCCCGACTTTCGTGACCGCGTCAGCAGGGGCCTGGTCCACCCCTTGGCCGTGGAATGGGTCACCGTCGATCAGCTGCTCATCAACCCCCGCAGCGGCAGAATCCTGCCCGTCATCGACGAACGCAACAATCCGGAAGCCCAGGGCCAGGGCGCCGACGCCGGGTCTGTCGGGTCTGTCCATTGAACAGTGGTGCGCCACGAGGCACGGTTGGTTCGAATGGAGGTGAGATTCCTTCCGTCGCTGGACCGTCGTAGGGTGAACCCCAGCAGTTACAGGGACTCAGCGACCAACATCTCCAACGCCACATTGATCAGATCCGGCGGATTGTTCTTCACCGCCGCAGCCGCCCGGATCGCCTCTGCGGCGACCTTGCGGGCCTTGGCCGGGTTATAGACCACCGCCCACTCGACGTCTCGATCGTCGGCGTGTCGAAGACATGCAGCTCACGCGCGGACATAAACTGCGAGAACCTTGGATACGCAGTCCGTTCGATCGAGGTCAACGCTGACTGCCCTCGCGATCGCCCCATCAGCTAGGGCGGGAAGCTACCAACACTCCCTCACCAGCCAGAAACGGGCCTCGAAGTGACTTCGACCCGGATCCGGCGCCAGAGACTATTCCTGCTGGTCAAAAGGTCGTTAGCCAACCTGAGGCATGACGGGTAGCTAGGCCGTACGCCTCACTAAACAACGCCGTGAGCAGCATAAACGCGGGCTACTGCCGGCCCCATGGCAACCAGGGTGCGGTGGTGGTGCCCTGCCAAGATGACGGGCATGACGAAGGGATCCCGATCCGGGACCGGCCGGGAGAACCAGCCGACCTGGCAGCCGGTCGCTACGGTGGGGATGCTCACCACGATCGTGGCCGAGCAGCGGGCGGCCCTGGACACCATCCTGGCCTTGGCCCAGCAGATCGAGGGCCACACCATCGAGAAAGTCCTGGCCACCAGCGATCGTGAGCTGGGTCTGCGGGCCCTGCTCAGCGGTGGGCACATCCGGTAGTACTGGTACTGCTTACCATTCGATATGCACTGGTGTAGGGTGACGGGGTGTCTACGACCCGCGTGACGATCACGATGGATGACGGTGTCTACCAGGACGCCCTCGCCGCGGCCGCTGAACACGGCATGAGCGTGTCGGCGTGGATCTCCCGGTGCACCCGGGCCGAGACGATGCGCGACGCGTTGACCCGCCACCAGCAGTGGTGCGCCGCCGAGGGCCTGAGCGGGCCCGACGACGACCAGCGGCGCGCGCACCTGGCCGCCGACGCGGCCGCCGAGCTGGACCGCCTGGGCGCCGCGCGCGGCCGCAATGCCAGCGATGCCGCCTAGACCTCCACGGTTCGGCGATGTCTGGACCATCAAGGGCGGGGTGATGGGACCAGAGCCCTGGCTGATCGTGTCCAACGACCTGTACCTGGAACTCAACGAGGACAACATGCTGGCCGTCCCCATCCGCGACACCACCCGCCCCGGATCCCGGGTGGTCACCGAACCGATCCCCGACGTGGGCCAGGCGGTGCTGGAT
>JBOHFY010000295.1:0-3626 GCA_050699895.1 Pseudonocardiaceae bacterium | reverse complement strand
GCTCGGGAGCTCTCCGGTTTCTGGCCAGGGCTGCGGTGCGACGTCGACACCGCGGCCGATCTGGCCGTCGCGCGCGGCCTGGGCCTCGGTCGGTTCACCCGCGCCGCGCTGGCCCGGCCCGGGTTCGGCGCTGCCACCACAGAGTAACCAGTTGCTCACGCGGCAGGCCATCGATATACGGAACAATGACGGGATGCGCCAACACGACGGAGGCACCGCTGTCACGCCAGCGGACAGTGGCATGTCGCCCGGGGCGGTACCACCCGCTCCCCCAGCGGCGACGCCGGTGCGCTCGGCCACGGACCTGCCCGATGACCGCTACCTCAACCGGGAGCTGTCCTGGCTGGACTACACCGCCCGGGTGCTCGCGCTCGCCGAGGACCCCAACCAGCCGCTGCTGGAGCGGGCCAAGTTCCTGGCGATCTTCGCGTCGAACCAGGACGAGTTCTCCATGGTGCGAGTCGCCGGGCTCAAGCGCCGCGAAGAGGCCGGGCTGGCCGTGCGTAGCGCCGACGGGTTGTCCCTGCGGGAGCAGCTGGCCCAGATCGCGATGCGCAGCCGGGAGCTCGCCGAGCGCCAAGCCCGGATCTACCTCGACTCGGTCCGTCCGGAACTGGAGAAGCACGAGATCACCTTCGTTACCTGGTCCGACCTCAACGATCAGCAACGGCTGCGGCTGTCGGGTTACTTCACCGACCAGATCTTCCCGGTGCTCACCCCGTTGGCGGTCGACCCCGCGCACCCGTTCCCCTCCATCTCCAACCTGTCGTTGAACCTGGCCGTGATGGTGCGTGATCCAGACAGTCGCATCGAGCGATTCGCCCGGGTCAAGGTGCCCGACAACGTGCCACGCCTGGTCCGGGTGGAACACGACCAGGACGGTCGCGGGTCGCCACCGGCCACGTTCCTGCCGTTGGAGGAGCTGATCGGAGTCCATCTCGGGGAGCTGTTCGCCGGCATGGAGGTGGTCGACTGGCACATCTTCCGGGTCACCCGCAACGCCGACTTCGAGGTCGAGGAGGACCGCGACGAGGACCTGCTGCAAGCCATGGAACGGGAGCTGGCGCGACGCCGCTTCGGTCCACCGGTGCGCCTGGAGGTGGCCGACCGAATGAGCGAGCGCGTGCTGGAGCTGCTGCTGCGCGAGCTCGACGTCGATCGCCGCGACGTGGTCAAGGTACCCGGTCTGCTGGATCTGTCCTGTCTGTGGCAGCTCTCCGCGCTGCACGCCCCAGAGCTGAAGGACGAGCCGTTCGTCCCCGCGACGCACCCGGCCTTCGGCGAGGGCGAGAGTCCCCGGGACGTGTTCGCCACCCTGCATGACGGTGACGTGCTGGTGCACCACCCCTACGACTCGTTCTCCACCAGCGTGCAGCGTTTCATCGAGCAGGCCGCCGGGGACCCGCAGGTACTGGCGATCAAGCAGACGCTCTACCGGACCTCCGGTGACTCCCCTATCGTCGACGCGCTGATCGACGCCGCCGAGACGGGTAAGCAGGTCGTCGCGCTGGTAGAGATCAAAGCGCGATTCGACGAGCAGGCCAACATCAAGTGGGCCAGAGCGCTGGAACGCGCCGGGGTGCACGTGGTCTATGGGCTGATGGGGCTCAAGACACACTGCAAGACCTCGCTGGTGGTGCGCCAGGAGGGCTCGACGATCCGCAGGTACTGCCATATCGGCACCGGCAATTACAACCCGAAGACCGCCCGGCTCTACGAGGACATCGGGTTGTTCACCGCTGAACGCACGATCGGCGCTGACCTCACCGACCTGTTCAACTCGCTGACCGGCTACGCACGCCAGACGTGCTACCGCACGTTGCTGGTGGCGCCCTACGGGATCAGGCGCGGCATCGTGGAGCGGATCGAGGGCGAGATCGCCCACGCCCGGGCGGGCCGCCCGGCCGGGATCCGGATCAAGGTCAACTCGCTGGTCGACGAGCAGGTGATCGATGCGCTGTACCGGGCGGCGCTGGCCGGTGTCGACGTCGACCTCGTGGTCCGCGGCATCTGCGCACTCATCCCCGGACGACCGGGACTGTCGGAGAACATCCGGGTGCGCTCGATCCTGGGCCGTTTCCTCGAGCACTCACGGGTCTTTCACTTCGTGGGCGCGGGCGAGCACTGGATCGGCAGCGCGGACATGATGCACCGCAACCTGGACCGCCGAGTGGAGGCGCTGGTGCTGGTGACCGACCCGACCGCCGCCGACGAGCTGGACGCGATGCTCACCTCCGCGCTGGACCCAGCGACACGATGCTGGGTACTGGGGCCAGCGGGTTCTTGGAGCCCTTCCCCCGCACCCGGATCCACCGTCCGGGACCATCAGGTGCAGGAAATCCTTCGACACCGCAGGAGTGACTGGCCCGGGGGTGAATGACCACGTGCCTGGCCTGATCGCCGCCGGCGCCGCCGTGTGGCGGACCTCGCCGTCGGGCGAGCTCGAGGTGGCGGTGGTGCACCGACCCGGCCTGGACGACTGGTCGCTGCCCAAGGGAAAACAGCGCTGCGGGGAGACGCTGCCGGCCACCGCGGTGCGCGAGGTGACCGAGGAGACCGGCCATACCGTCACGCTCGGCGCCAGGTTGGGCAGCCGCCGCTATCGGGTGGCTGAAGGGGAAAAGGTGGCGCACTACTGGGCGGCGCGCGCTACGGGCGGCAACTTCCACCCCAGCGATGAGGTCGACGAGCTGTGCTGGCTGCCCTTGGCGGCGGCGTCTGAGCTGCTCAGCTACCAGCGCGACCGGACACTGCTGGCCGGGCTCGACAGCGCGCGAGCCGTCACCGCCACCGTGCTGCTGGTCCGGCACGCCGAAGCGGGCGAGCGCGAGACCTGGCGGGGCAATGATGCGCTGCGCCCGCTGAGCGCCGAGGGCCATCGGCAAGCCAAGGCTCTGCGAGCACTGCTGCCACTGTTCGGGGCGGCGCGGGTGTACTCCGCGCCGCCGACGCGATGCCGCCAGAGCGTCGAGGGTCTCGCCGCCGACCTCCAGGTGCCGATCATCACGGAACCGGGGTTGGCGGAGGACGGGTACCTGGCCGATCCGGCCGCTGGCTTAGCGCGGCTGATCGAGATCGCCGCCGAGCCCGGAGGTCCGGCCGTGGTGTGCAGCCAGGGCAAGGTGATTCCCGACCTGGTCCGCACTCTCACCGACTCCGCTGGGGCGCACACTTCCGCCGGCCGGCCGCACGAGGTGCCCAGCCGGAAGGGCAGTTACTGGGGACTGTTTTTCGGCGGCGAGTCACCCACGTCGCCCGTCCTCCTGAGCGCCGACTACTGCGACGACGCGCTGACCTGATGGCTATCCCGCCGCCGGCTCCGCGATGACGGTGGTCGGCAGCCAGGACGGGCGCTGGGCCTCGAACGCGTCGATCCGCTGGGCGTGGCGCAGGCTCAGCGAGATGTCGTCCAATCCTGCCAGGAGACGCCAGCGGGTGTAGCCGTCGATCGCGAAGCTCATCGTGAGGTCCTTGGCTCGAACGGTCTGCTCCGAAAGATCGACGGTGACCTCGGTGCCCGGCTCGGCCTCCAACAACCTCCAGAGCGATTCGACGTCGGCCCGCTCGCACTGGGCCGCGAGCAGGCCTTGCTTGCCGGCGTTGCCCCGGAAGATGTCGCCGAACCG
>JBOHFY010000294.1:0-4843 GCA_050699895.1 Pseudonocardiaceae bacterium | reverse complement strand
CTTCGCGGGCGAATCCCTCGGCGGCCTGCGCCGAGGACGGGTGAGCCTGCAGGCTCAGCGGCTCCTCGGCGGCAAGCACCTTGAGCAGGAAGGGCAACCGGCCGCCCCAGCGCTGGGCGCAGCGGGTCCCGAGGTGGCGATCGGGGTCGGCGCGCAAGGCGCGCAGCAGGGAGGTCTGGGCACCATCGGCGTGCAGCAGCACCGACGGGTCCGCCGGGTGCGCACCGAGCCACAGTTCCGCCTGCGGGTGCGGGGCCGGGACCGGGCCGCCGAGTAGCTCCGCGATCGCGGTCCGGGAACCCCAGGCATAAGGCCGCACCGCGTTGCGCAACAACTCCACAACCCCTCCCCTACCGCCCAATACTCACTCATCCGATGGCCGGCCCGGCCGAGCCGACCCACCCCAGACCGCCCAACACGCCACGACTCAGCCCGAGGTACAGCGCGGCGAAATCAAACCGTAGAGCCAACACCGCGGCGGCGCACGCGGCGGCACCCGGCTCGCCCTGACGCACTACCAGCTCCTCGTCGACGGTCACCACGTCAGCGCTGGGCAACGCGTCTAACGCCGCGGCGCGCTCAAGCTCATCGCGGGGATCGCCGAGCACTCCGAGCAACACCGGCCGGACCACCGGCACACCACCGCGCGGTGGCACATCGTCCAGCGGATCCCCCAACGGATCGGCGAATACGTCGGCGGCCCCACCGGCGCGGGTTGCCTCCTGGCGCAGCACCGGCAGCGCCGCCGCCTCAGGGAATCCCGCGGCATGCGCCACCACCCCCGCGTGCGCGGCGAGCGCCCCGGCGCAGTGCCCGGCCACAGCGGTGGCCACGGGGTCGGTGCCCCACAACAACGGGGTTCGCGCGGTCAGCCGCCACGCCAGGGACTTGGCGGGGTTGACCAACAACTCATGGGCCACGTGATCACGCTCAGCTTCCCGGTCTAGCTCGCCAGCCAGCGCCTCGGCGTCGGTAGCCAGCAAGCCCAGGGCGTCCAGCAGCAACAGACCGGCGGTCAGGACGCGCGGCAGCGTCAGCCCCGGTGGTACCTCGATCCGGGGCACCACCAGCACCGATCGGCCCGCGACCGCAGCCGCCACCGGGCCCTCGGCGGGTGCGGTGAGCACCACGTGGGCTCCCCGGCGGGCCGCGCGGTCGAGGCCCTCCGCTAGCTCCCGATCACCGGGATCGGTGGTGTTGGCCAGCACGACGTCCAGCGCGCCCACCCACATCGGGACTGACCGCGTCGTCACCACCGGCACCGGGCAGGACGATCCGAGCAACGCGAGCAGCAGCGGTGCGGCAGCCGGTGCCGCACCCGGCCGAGTCAGCAGCACCAGCGCCCTCGGGCGTTCCCCGGCCAGCCGCCGCAGGCCCGCTTCCCGCGCGGCCTCGGCCGTGGAGCGCACTTGGGCACCCGCCGTGGCCGCGGCGCGGAGCAACCCACTGGTGTCGGTGGCTTCCAGGCGCCCCGGGTCATCGAGTAAGTCACCGCCGTCATCGCGACTGGCGTGGGCGTGGCCACGGTCGGATTGCGTCACCCTGAGCCCAGCCCGCCGCCGCCGGCTACGGTGTCGACGCCTGGGCCGGTCCCGGGTAACGCCTCGTCCAGCAACAGCACCGGGATGCCATTGAGCACCGGGAAGCTGCGCCCGCACGCGAGGCAGGTCAACGCGTCAGCCTCGGGATCAGCGGCGGTACCGTCGCGCAGCTGAGCATGCGCCGGGCACGGGCACGCCAAGATCTCCCGCAGCGCGGCGTCCACGTTCACAGCCATCGTCGTCCTCCTCAGTTGCCACGCACCAGCGCGAGCACCTCGTCGCGCAATGCCTCGACCGCTGTGCTGTCCCGCGCCTCGACGTTCAGGCGCAGCAGCGGCTCGGTGTTCGACGGGCGCAGGTTGAACCACGACCCGTCGGGGCACCGTACGGTGAGGCCGTCGAGCTCGTCGAGTTCGACGGCCTCCCGCGCGGCGAACCGCTCCCGCACCGCCGCCATCCTGCCCCGCTGGTCGGCGACCGTGGAGTTGATCTCACCAGACGCCGCGTAGCGGCTGAACTCGGCCAGCAACGCCGAAGCCGGGCGCTGCTGCTGGCCGAGTGCGGCAAGCACGTGCAGCGCGGCGAGCATCCCCGAGTCAG
This sequence comes from Pseudonocardiaceae bacterium, assembly GCA_050699895.1. GTDB lineage: Bacteria > Actinomycetota > Actinomycetes > Mycobacteriales > Pseudonocardiaceae. The sequence goes on along the minus strand of JBOHFY010000294.1, from coordinate 2,702 downwards.
CGCGCCAGAAACTGCGGAAATAGTAATGCGCGGAATGCTCTCCGCCGAAGATCGCTCCGGTTTCCGCCATCCGCTGCTTGATGAAAGAGTGGCCGACCCGAGTGCGCACCGGCCGCCCGCCGTGCTCGATGACGATCTCCGGCACGGCCCGCGAGGTAATCAAGTTGTAGATCACCGCGGCACCGGGCTCAGTGGTCAGCTCCCGGGTGGCGACCAACGCGGTGATAGCGCTGGGGCTCACCGGATCGCCCCGCTCGTCGATCACGAAACAGCGGTCAGCATCGCCATCCAAGGCCAGGCCCAGATCGGCGCCATGCTCACGCACGGCCGCCTGCAGGTCTACCAGGTTCGCCGGATCCAGCGGGTTGGCCTCGTGATTCGGGAAAGTCCCGTCCAGCTCGAAGAACAAGGGAATGACGTGCAATGGCAGTCCCTCGACGACAGCGGGCACGGTGTACCCACCCATCCCGTTACCGGCGTCTACCACCACTCGCAGCGGCCGGATCCCGGACAAGTCCACCAGGGAACGCAAGTACTCGGCGTAGTCGGCGAGCATGCCCCGCTCGGTGACCACGCCACCGCCCGGCCCCGGTCCGATGCCACGCTCGACCGCAACCCGGATCTCCTCCAGCCCACTGTCCTGGCCGATCGGGGCGGCACCGGCCCGGCAGAGTTTGATGCCGTTGTAGCGGGCCGGATTGTGGCTTGCGGTGAACATCGCGCCCGGTAACCCGAGCCGACCAGAGCTGAAGTAGAGCATATCGGTGCTGGCCAAGCCGATGGAGATGACGTCGAGACCGCGGTTGGTCACCCCGTGCGCGAAGGCGGCCGCCAGGCCGGGTGAGGAGTCCCGCATGTCGTGCCCGACGACCACCGCCCTCGGGCCGGCCGAACCGCCGGAGTCCACCACGAAGTCGGCGAAGACGGCGCCAATATCGTGCACCACCGCAGAGCCCAGCTGTTCCCCGACGATACCCCGGATGTCATAGGCCTTGACTATCCCAGACAGGTCAAGCACCACTCTCCCTCCGCCAGTTCCGCCTCACTGAGCCTATCCGCGCACCACACCCCGAACGCAAGCGGACATTCAGCGGGCTCAGCGGGGTTAACTGGCCAGCCACCACCCCGCTGAGCCCGCTGAATGCGGCAAGGGGGTTCAGTGGCCGGGTGGTGGGGGGAGGATGCGGAGGTGGCGACCGCTCGCTGGAGCGGGGGGGCTGGGATCGATCGGACGGTTCACCCGGCCGGCTTCACGCACCGCCTCGGCGAGCGCGGTGAGGTCGTCCGCCGAGGGTTGCGGCTCGACGAGCTCACTGTCGTGCCGCACGACGTCCCAACCCCGAGGAGCGGTCAGCCCTAGCGCGTGCCGCTCGCACAAGTCGTAGGAATGCGGCTCGCTGGAGGTGGCCAGCGGGCCCACGACCGCAGTGGAGTCGGCATAGGCAAAGGTGAGCGTGGCAACCGCCGGGTTTGTGCACCCGGTTCTCGAACATCGCCGCGTGCTGCGCACAGCCGGGACCATAGCGTGCGGGTCGCACCGAGTGCGGTAGGCGCGCGGAGTACCGCGCTGGCCAGTGCCCTCCCAAACGCGCTCCCGGACGCGGTCTCGATAGCGCGGTCTCGATAGCGGCGTAGACTCAGCCGATGGCGGTGACCCGGTCAGCGCGTTCTCGGCTGCGTAGGCGCCGGGACCGGCGCGGCCGCGGCGTCCGAGGGTTGCTGTTCCCCGCCACGCTCCCCGCGGCGCGCAGTCGCTCGGAGCGGTTTGACGCGATCGTGCTGGGCGCCCTCGAACCGATCGACCAGCGCTGGCACGCCGAGCTCGACCGGCTCGATGTCGCGGTCGACGAGGTGCCGGAGGTCACGAACTGCGATCCGACCACGGTCACCTGGGGGAGCGACGTGGTGGAGGACGGTAACGTCCCGCTGGCCCGCCTGGTTCCGGCGGGGATGGACTGCGCCGGCTTGCCCACCAGAGCCCGAATCGTGCTCTACCGACGGCCGCTGGAGACCCGCGCGCGTGACGGCGTCGACCTCTCCGACCTCGTGCATGAGGTGCTGGTCGAGCAGGTGGCGAACTACCTCGGCCTCGATCCCAACGCGATCGACGGACCCGAGGAAGCGGGCTGACCAAGCACAGCGGCCAACCAGGGCGGGCTACCGGTTCGGGCGCCGCCGAGACGGCACCGCAGTGCCGGCAACCAGCAGCAGCACCGCGCCCTGCATGAGCAGCAGCGCCGTGCGGGCGATGTCGGAGCGCATCACCCGAACCTCGGCTGACATACCCCCGACCGGGATCGCGACCTGGTGCCCCCACGCCCGTACCACCGGCACTGGCCGACCATCCACACTGGCCCGCCAGCCTGGCTCATCGTTGGCCGCGACCACGAGCAACCTTCCCTGCGCGCCAGGGGCGACTCGCACGGCCACCCGAGGCGGCTGAGCCGGCGCCAGGACTCCGCTGACTCCAGGCTCAATGGGCGGGGCCGCTCCGCTACGCGCCTGCTCGGCCAGCGCGGGACCGAGCAGTTCCGCGCCCGGGACTGGTCGCACCACCCGCAGCACCGCTCGACCGTCCGCGGTCGGGGGCGCGAACCGCGCCAACGCTCCGGCAGCGGCGAGCGCTCGGGCACCCTGCTCGGCGGTGGGCAGCACCACGAATTGCACACCGATAGCGGCCACGTCGGCGATCGCGGCGGAGG
>JBOHFY010000293.1:0-10463 GCA_050699895.1 Pseudonocardiaceae bacterium | reverse complement strand
GGCGGCTGGGCTCGCTCGTTCCAGCTCCTGCGCCATCGTCTCGGCCCGCGCCGCCGGCAGGTCGGCAAGCACCGGATGTGTTCGGTTGAATACCAGCCCGGCCAGTGGCATCGACTCAGTGGCCAGTCGGTCCACGAAGTAGGCCGCCTCGCGCACCGCGTCGGTCTCCGGAGTGGTAATCACCACAAACGCCGTACCCGAAGCGCGGAGCAGCTCGTAGGTCGCGGTGGCGCGCTCCCGAAACCCGCCGAACATGGTGTCGAAAGCCTGCACGAACGCCGAGGCATCGGCCAACATCTGCCCACCCAGAATCGTCGAGACCGCCCTGGCGAACAGCCCGAACCCCGCACCCACTAGCCGGCGTACGCCGCGGCCGCCGACCCGCGCCGGGGCGGACAGCAGCCGGATCATCCGACCGTCCAGGAACGAGGACAGCCGTTGCGGGGCATCCAAGAAATCCAGCGCGGAGCGCGAAGGCGGGGTATCGACCACGACGAGATCCCACTCACCGGCCGCCACCAACTGTCCCAGCTTCTCCATCGCCATGTACTCCTGAGTGCCGGAAAACGACGAGGAAATGGCCTGGTAAAACGGGTTAGCGATGATGTGGGCGGCCCGCTCGGGGCTCGCGTGCGCCTGCACCATCTCATCGAAGGTGCGTCGCATGTCCAGCATCATCGCGTGTAGCCGCCCGCCGGCCGCTTCGATCTCTTCGGTGGGCGCCACCAGGCGGGGATTGTTGGTGAGCTCCTGCAGCCCCAGCGACTGCGCCAACCGCCGCGCTGGGTCGATCGTGAGCACCACCACCGATCGGCCTCGCTCGGCTGCCCGCAGCGCCAGCGCCGCGGCCGTCGTCGTTTTACCCACCCCACCCGCGCCGCAGCACACCACCACCCGGGTGGCCCGGTTGCCCAGCAGCGCGTCGATGTTGAGTGGGGGTGGCGGCTTCATCGCACCCCCTGTTCACGTAGCGCCTCGGCAAGCTCATAGACCCCGCCGAGATCAACGCTATCGCCCCCAACTTCGGTGAGCTCGGGCAGCTCAATCAGCGGCAGGCCAGCGTCGGCGAGCCTGGCCCGCGCCTGCCGCTCGGCATCCACCCGCACCGCGTGTTCCACGGTTTCGGCGACCAGGCCCTCGATCACGGCCGAGTCCAGATCCAGGCCGGCGGCGAGGAGCTCGGCCCGGACGCGGTCGGCATCGACCTGGCCGTTGGCCGCGGCGGTCACCGACCGGGTGGGCAGCCGGTCGGACCGCGCCCGGTTGATCAGCACCGCGCCGGGGCGCAGGTCCGCCAGGTCCAGCTCCGCGACGGTCTCCAGGGTCTCGGCCACCGGCAGGTCCTCCAGCAGGGTGACGACGTGTACCGCGGTATCCGCCGAGTGCAGCAGCCGCACCACCCCCTCGCTCTGGCTGTGGATCGGGCCGACCTTGGCCAGCTCAGCCATGGCCCTGGTGACGTCGAGAAACTTCACCACCCGCCCGGTCGGTGGGGCGTCCAGCACCACCGCGTCGTACGTGTGGACGCTACCCGTCACTCGGGTGGTCGCCTCCTTCACTTTGCCAGTGAGCAGCACATCCCGCAGCCCCGGCGCCAGAGTGGTGGCGAACTCGATCACGCCCATCCGGCGCAGTGTCCGACCCGCGAAACCCAGGTTGTAGAACATCGCGAAATACTCCAGAAGGGCTTCCTCCACATCCACCGCCAGCGCCCGGACTTCGCCGCCGCCGGGGGCGACCGCGATGCGCCGCTCCTCGTAGGGCAGCGGGGAGGTGTCGAACAGACGCGCGATGCCCTGCCGTCCCTCGACTTCCACCAGCAGCGTTCGCCCGCCCCCCGTGGCCAGCGCCACAGCCAGCGCGGCGGCGGCTGTCGTCTTGCCGGTCCCCCCCTTGCCCGTCACAACATGGAGGCGAGCCTTGGGCCACATGCCGCGAGCCTAGGCGGCTCACGGCCCGTGAGTGGCGATGAGTGTTCCCACCCGGATTGCCACTCACGCGCACGCGCTAGCGTGCACACCCATGACAGTCTGGGAGTACTCCACCGTGCCGCTGTTGACGCATGCCACCAAGCAAATTCTCGACCAGTGGGGAGCCGACGGCTGGGAACTCGTCACCGTGCTGCCCGGACCGACCGGGGAACAACTGGTGGCCTTCTTCAAGCGCCCGAAGCAGTGAGCGTCTCGGGCCGGCTGGCCGAGCTTGGGTTGGTGTTGCCGCCGGTGGCCACCCCGGCCGGGGTGTACCTGCCCGCGGTGCGCAGTGGATCCCTGGTGTTCACTGCGGGCCAGCTCCCGCTGGTCGGCGGGGTGTTGGCGGCCACCGGCAAGCTCGGCGCCGAGATCGACCCTGAGCACGGTCAGGAGCTGGCCCGAACGTGCGTGCTGGGCGCGCTGGCCGCGGTGGACGACCTGGTCGGGCTCGACGCGGTAGTGCGGATGGTGAAGGTGGTGGGGTTCGTGGCCTCAGCACCCGGGTTCACCGCCCAGCCCGCCGTCCTCAACGGCGCATCCGAGCTGCTCAGTGAGGTGTTCGGCGCGGCGGGGGCGCATGCCCGGTCCGCGATCGGGGTCGCCGAGCTCCCGCTGGGCGCTCCGGTCGAAATCGAGCTGATCGTCGAAGTGTCCTGAATCGCTTTTCAGGATTCTTCCAACTCGTTTCCCCGTGCGAAGACAACTAATGACGCCGCTGTGTCGTGGAGGCCCGTACGTCTCATAATCTCGTTCCGCAGCCTCGAAAAACCCCACCGTCGACTTTCTGGGTTGTGGGCCAGAATCGCGTCTAGCACCGCCCGGCCAATGCGCACCCGCTGCCGGGAAGTAGCAATGAATTCCTCTGTCGGGCTCAGTGGCAACGTAGCCTCCCACTCATTCTGAGGGCCGATGGGGAACTTCATTTCTTCGATATTGACTTGCGGTGGCGCAATGCTTATTGGATCTCCTGCTTGTTCCTGATCGAGCAGCGACGCCTCCGAAGTGGTCACAACAGCCCTTTCTTCTCTTGCCATCACTCTCCACCTAATCAATCCATCGTCCCCCGCCTCTTAATTACTCAACCCTCCAATGATCCCAGACCGGTAGCTCTGTGTCAACATTTTCCCTGTCTGACTACCGTCTGTGACGAGTTCTTGACCTGTTACAACGACCCCCTACTGATTGATGACCTCCTTCCACGTGCCGTACGGCCTCATGGCCAGGTTCTCGTTATCGAACTCGCGACGGTCAGTGATTTCTTGGCTACACCATGTGGGTGTACGGATGGAATGAGATCTCTCCATCTCACACTCGGCAACGATCAACCCGTCGTTGTCGCCATGAAAGACGTCTACATCCCAGGTTTCTCCGTCGGCTATAACCTGATAGCGACTCTTAGTGATCTTATGGTCGATTTCCTTGAGCATGTTTTCAGCAAACTTTGGATCAACTTCCATCTCGAATTCAGCCCTGGCCGCACCGCGACGTGGCCCTTTGACAGTAAGCATTGCCCTACTCTCACGAGTATTACCGTCACCATCAACGTGGTGCAGCCGACGAATACGCGCGGCGTAGCCGTTCTTGGCAAAGAAGTAGCCCTGAACAATGATTTCCCGCGAGGCGCCCTGAACTATACTCGAATCACTCACAAGAAAGCGTCGCTCGATCTCTATTCCCACATTGACCCCTCCTTCCAGGGCTCATCCCCGGGGAATCGCCAGGCGATACCGAGTGACATGCCGCGAGCTGACGAACCAAACCACTGTTCATACTGCCCAGTGGGCTGACGTTTGAGCTCCCGCTCCTGGCTATAGAACCCAGGGGTTGAGCTGGGAGGTAAACCACTCCAGTACCACACCACCTCCGGTTCAACCCCTTCAAACCTCACCGCCAACCGGGATGACGCCAACTCAACAGCGTGAACTCGTCGCACCCAACGACTGCAGTAGCCGACCGCTTGGACTACTTTATAATAGCGCAGCCGGCTCGCTTCACCCTCGGCCAACGCCTTAGTGAGAGCAATCTCCACGCCGTAAGAAGTCGAACCAAGTTGCCAGACTCGCGAGATATTTCCGCCGAGCGATACACCAAGCGTGATGGTGCGCACTACTAGCTCCGCCGGCAACTCAGTAAACCACCACCGGTAGATTTTCATATCAGCCTCAGTCGCCCGGATAGTGCGGCTGAAAATGCTTGTACCAATAATGCGATCCGCTCCCACGGTGTAGTCATCTTCGGAATCCTCCACCACAACAGGTGGGCTAAAGTCGGTATCATCGGCCGACAAGGCCATATCGACCTCGACCACGCGCGACACACCATCTTGATCAACCACGGATATTTCAGGCTGGCCGTGTAGCACAAAAGATGCCGTCACCGCCCTGGGGCTCGCCAACCCAGCAATATAGGGTTCACGACTTTTCCTAGCGCCGGCTCGTTTACGCTCTTCGTTTTCCGCCCGGACCGCCACCAGCAAACGAGCAAAAGCGGCATGATCACCGCCAAGGTATCCGACCAAGCGACCGAGCAGCGCCGCCGATGGTGTGACTTGGCCGTTCTCAAGTTCACTCAGATGGGCTTTGCTCACGAGACGTCCCAGGTCACGCATCGTGCACTTGGCCGACTTACGGAGTGCCCGCAGCCGTTCCCCAAGCCTCTGATGAGCCGGCCCCAGCACCGGGCGCGTGCCCCGCGTCACCAGACCACCGCCTCGCCGCGTTGCCATCCTGTTCGGAAGCTTCCGAACAGGATCACTCTGTTCGTTCGCCACCCAAGGAATCTTTGCCGAACTCGACTCCATAGTGAGCAAATAAGGCATGCCCCCATTCCCCCAATGGGCCCAGAGGGACACAACAGTGCCGACTGCCCAGTGTAACGGAAAGATTGAGACCAACACAATGCGGGCCACCCATCGGGTGTCCTGGCACAGACGGTCACAGTCGGTAGTCGCGCTACCCGAAAGTTGGTGACTAGCTGTGACAGCTCTACTACTGATCGGCTTGGCTGCCCTGCTGATCTTCTTGCTTGGCTTTCTGGCTGGTCTCGGCATGGAGACCAGCGCCTCCAGAACTCGTGGCGCGCGCCAAGCCGCTCAGCAGCGCACGCTCAACGAGATGTGGTGCGTCTTGCACGGACAGCAAGAGCTCAGCTAACCGCGACGTGTTGTATCTGCGCGAGCCTTCGCCCCTGCGTCCGCGTCACACACCACGAGAAGGTCGATGAGCGATCACGAACCAGAAACTCAGCCATCCTCCTCGGCGGCCCGAGGCACAGCCTCCCGCGAAGCCGTTCTCGCCCACCCTACGATCTATTCTGGCATAGTTACCCACACATGCGCCGCCACAGTCCGTCGAACTCAACCTCAGTCATTGATGCCACATAATCGATCACCGCGCGAGCATAACAATGATTTCGATCCCGGTAAGCACCACTCCCGTCATTAGCTTCGAGAAGCTGTACGGTAAATTCTCGAAGCTGAACCGGGAGCCTGCGTTGCAGTGTCGCCTGTTCCTCCATAGTAAGCGCTTGACCACTCCTCTCGTGCCGCTTGAAGCAGGATTGCGCCCATTCATATAACTTATGACATAACTCGTCCACCCGGGCACGCTGGCCGATCTGGATAGAGACCAGATCCGGGTGATCAATCACGTAGTACCACGTCACCTGCTTCAGAACATTGATGGCCGCCTTCATTTCCTCATCTACATGGAGACGTCCATCATTCGTTACGGTCGTGGCCTTACTGGCGTCGGTAATGATCTGTGAGGCCAGGGCGCCAAGCTGTGCATCTTCCTCTCGCTTTCCCCGATAACGACCCCTGGGGAACTTACTCGCATACTTCTCAAACTCGCAGCGAGCGACATCTGACGACAAGTCAATACTCCTGCGCAGCTTCTCCGTAGCATACTGCCAGAAGTCGCTAAACTCGCCGTTGTGGACCGGCGCATAATTACTATCAGCTACTGAGTCACGACGGAGATGATGGAGCGGAATAATGCCATCCATGTAGAAGTCCTGCAGGTCATGCACGGCATAAGTAATATCGTCGGCCCAATCCATTATTTTCGCTTCAAGAGTTCCATCACCTCGCCCAGGAAGTAAGGGTGCGACGAATTTGTGGAAGATTTCAGCTTCAGGCTCGCAATAGCCCCATTTGTCTTGCTGGCGTTCCTTGGCCTCTTCGCTCGACCAAGGATATTTCACGCAGGCCGCGACCACGGCGCGCGTCAGGTCGAGCCCGAATAATAGCTCTTTGGAACCACGTTGGTGCGCGGTAAGATTGAGAATTATTCGTAAAACTTGCGCGTTGCCTTCGTATCCATCGTCGAGCCCGTGGTCCTGTGCCCACAGATTGAGCTGCTGCTCCCCGATATGCCCGAAAGGAGGATGCCCGGTATCATGCAGTAAACCCGCGGCTGTCACTACATCTCGATCAATGCCGCGAGCGGCCTTGATCCCAACCGAGTTGCGGTCATCGTACTCTAAATACTGAACTAACCTCCGGCCAACCTGGGCCACCTTCAGCGAATGCGTCATCCGATTATGGCGCAGTATTCCACCATGACCCGATGATACCTGCGTAATCCCGTCCAGCCGCCGGAAGTAGTAATTATAATGGATCCGATCGACATCGCGCTCGTATTCGCTCCGAACGTCAGTAGCTATTGAGTCTTGGGCGCGACATCTTCCCGAGAGGCGATCATCTCGCCCCGCCGACTCAGGGGTTGATTGTACCGTCAAGGCACCCAGCTCACTCCAGATTCAGGCTGCTACCAACCTGCCAACTTGTTTCCCCGCGCGAAAACAACCAATGACACCACTGTGTTGCGTAGGCCCGTGGGACGATTCTTCCTGCTTCTCCATTATTCCGGAAGCCCAGGGACCGGTCATCCTTCCCACGGACCATCTTTCGCGTACGCCAGATCACGCGGTCCGGCTACATCAGATGCGGTAGCCGGGATGGCTTCTACAGCTGTGAGATGATAGCGTCCTAGCTCGGCAGGCGGCGCTCGACCAGGTCGACCGCATTGTAGCCGAGGGGCCGGCATCGAACCTCTGCGCATTGTGCGGTAATCAGATCATGGAGGGCCCTTCACGATATTCAAGGGTGTGCTGCGCTCGGGCGCCCCGCCAGGGGCACTGACGGCTGTTAGCGGGCGCGGCGGGCCAGGCGCTGGGGCTCCAGGATGAGCACGCTCTTGCCTTCCAGGCGCAACCAGCCGCGGTGGGCGAAATCGGCAAGCGCCTTGTTCACCGTCTCCCGGGAGGCGCCGACCAGCTGGGCGATCTCCTCCTGAGTGAGGTCATGGGTCACCCGAAGCATGCCGGCCTCCTGGGTACCGAAGTCGTGCGCGAGCTGCAGCAGCGCCTTGGCCACCCGCCCCGGCACATCGGTGAAGATCAGGTCGGCGAGCATGTTGTTGGTCCGGCGCAGCCGCCGCGCGATCACCCGCAGCAGCTGCTCGGCGATCTCCGGCCGCGTGGCGATCCACTCCCGCAACGCGGCGCGATCCATGCTGACGGCGCTGACCTCGGTCACCGAGGTGACCGTCGACGTCCGTGGCCCCGGATCGAAGATCGATAGCTCACCGAACATGTCCGAAGGCCCGAACACGGCGAGCAGGTTCTCTCGGCCGTCAGTCGACTTCCGCCCGACCTTCACCTTGCCCGACAGGATGATGTACAGGCGGTCACCCGGTTCGCCCTCGGCGAAGATGACGTGAGCCCGAGGGAAGTTGACCGGCTCCAGACTGGCTCGCAGAGCCGCAACCGCCGATGGGTCGACACCCTGGAAGATGCCGGCCATGGCCAAGGGGTCGCTCACCGCGTTCCTCCAGCTAACCCGAGTGGACCCGATCCCACCGTCAAGGGGCCTACGTCAGTGCCGCCGATCACATCGGTGAAGTCTAGGGCCGTTGCCGGACGTGGGGTGAGGTGCCTAGCCCCCCGTCGTGCGAAGCGGCGCCGTGGTGGGGGCCAGTGCCGTTGTGCGGACCGGTGTCGTTGGGGGGGCCAGTGCCGTTGTGCGGGCTAGTGTCGGGTAGCCGACGCCGCTGGAACAGTTCCAGCGCACGACCGATCCCGCTGCCGAACAGCACCCGTACCTCCTCCGGGCGGGCTGCCTGCAGAAACTCTTCGACTTCGTTCTCTTGCACCGTGAGGTGGCGCAGACGGTTCTCCAGTCGCTCCATCCCGAGCGCGAAGAACATGATCAATACTGGGACGGTGGCAACCAACCAAGCAGTCATGGTGCGAGGGATCATGCCGCATCACCCGATCGGGGCGCGCGCGGGGGCGCCTGTCGAGCGTGCCGCACCGCCAGCCCGCGCGACCGGCCCGGGCAACCAGGCTGAGCAACCAGGCTGGGCGCCACCTCCGTAGGCTGAGGACGTGCCAGCTCGATCGCGCCGGTCCTTTGCTGCGGAGAGCCACCTCGCGCTGGTCCGGCGAGCCCGGCGGATGGACCGGGTACTGGCCACCGCCTACCCAGACGCGCACTGCGAGCTGGACTTCTCCACGCCGCTACAGCTCACCGTCGCCACCATCCTGTCAGCACAATGCACCGACAAGCGGGTCAACGAGACCACACCAAAGTTGTTCGCCCGATATCACAGCGCCGCCCAGTACGCGGCCGCCGATCGAGACGAGCTGGAAGAGCTGATCCGGCCCACGGGGTTCTACCGGAACAAAGCGGCGGCGCTGATCGGACTCGGTGCCGCGCTGGCCGAGCGCTTCGGCGGCGAGGTGCCCGCCACGCTGGCCGACCTGGTTACCCTGCCAGGAATCGGGCGCAAGACAGCCAACGTGATCCTCGGCAACGCCTTCGACGTGCCCGGCATCACGGTGGACACCCACGTCGGACGGCTGGCGCGCCGGTGGGGGTGGACCGAGCACGAGGATCCGGTGAAGGTTGAGCAGTCGATCGCCGAGCTCGTACCGCGGCGGGACTGGACGATGCTGTCCCACCGGGTGATCTTCCACGGGCGCCGGGTGTGCCACTCGCGCCGCCCGGCCTGCGGGGTGTGCCCGCTGGCGGGAGACTGCCCATCCTACGGCCTCGGGCCCACTGAGGCCGCGGTTGCCGCCGCGTTGCTGCGCGGGCCCGAGGCACCGCACCTGCTGGCGATGGCCGGGCTGCCCACCGATGTAGCGGGTGATGTCGGGGTAACAACAGTCGGTGTGGCGGCCCCAGGGACGGTAGTGTGAAGCTTGCGCTGCGCTGGGTGCTGGTGACGGCGTTACTGGCGTCCGCGCTCGTCGTGGCCCTCTGGCCGAGGGCGAGCCCACCCATGGTCGCGGCTTCGGCGGGCCCAGCGTTGGCGGGTACGGCGCGACTCGGCGGGTCAGCGCAGCCCGCCACCGGCCCGGCGGCCAGTATCGAGCAGTTGAGGTCCCGGGCGGCGCTGCTGCCTTGCCCGGCTTCGCACTCGGGCCGCACCCCGGTTCACGGGCCGCTATCCGGCCTCGTGCTGCCCTGCCTTGGCCAGCCCGGGACGGTCGACGTGGGGGCGGCGCTGGCCGGCCGGCCGGCGTTGCTCAACCTGTGGGGGCCGCTGTGCCAACCATGCGCCCAAGAACTTCCCGCGCTGGCGGCCTACGCCGCTGAGCCTGGCGCGGTGCCGGTACTCGGCATTGAGGCGCAACAGCTGCCAGAAGGGGCGCTTGACCTGCTCGCCGCCCTCAATGTGCATTACCCGTCGGTCAGCGATCCCGAGGGTAGGCTGCGCGCCGCGTTGAGCGCTCCGCCGGTACTGCCGCTGAGCTATGTGGTATCCGCCGACGGCCAGGTCAGCCAGGTCAACCCGCCCGAGGTGCTGCGCAGCCCGGAGCGGGTGCGCGCGGTGCTCGCGCGCTACCTCGGCCCCGGAGCGGCCCAATGATCCGGATAACTGGGTTTGCCGAGCGGACTGAGGTGATCCGGTGAACTGGGTGGACTTGTTGGTGCTGGTATTGGCCCTGCTCGCCGCGACCTCTGGTGCCCGGCAGGGGATGGTCACCGCGGCGGCGTCCTTCATCGGGGTGCTGGCTGGGGCCGTGATCGGAGTGCGCATCGCGCCGTCGCTGATCGCCAGTTACCAGAGCCCGGAGGTCCGGGTCGCGCTCGGGGTATCGATCGTGATCGTGCTCATCGCGCTGGGCGAGACATTGGGTGTGTTGCTGGGCCGGGCGGTACAGCGCCGGATGGACGCCGAAGCGCTGCGCCGGGTGGACAGTTTCCTGGGTGCGGTGGTGCAGGGCATCGCGGCTCTGGTGGTGGCCTGGCTGGTAGCCCTGCCGCTGACGAAATCGTCCGCCTATACCGGCCTGACCGGGGCGGTGCGGGACTCCTCGGTGCTGCGGATCGTGAACACGATGATGCCCAACGTGCTGCGTGAACTGCCTTCCGAGCTGAACAGGCTGCTCGATGTCTCCGGGGTCCCCGACGTGCTCGCGCCCTTCTCGCCCACCCCGATCACTGATGTCGGGCCGGCCGACGCGGAGCTCCTCAAC
>JBOHFY010000292.1:0-2945 GCA_050699895.1 Pseudonocardiaceae bacterium | reverse complement strand
GCACCCGCCTCAGGCGGGTGCACTGCGGCTGTGCCGGGAATTCGAGGTGTTCGCGGCACTGCGCACCGCGCTACGCGACCCACCCACCTGAGCTCACTGGGTACCCGGTGAGCTTCGCTGTCCCGCGCCCAGTGCGCTGGGGATTGCTAGGGACCGCGTGCGGCGGTGGTGCTTACAGCGGCGTGGCCACTGGCGGGGTGGTGGAGCGGAAGTGGGCCTCGACTTCCTGGACGCTCGGGTGCCCAGCGTGTGCGGCCAGCCCGCGGCGGAGGGAGTTGACAACTTTGAGGGCCGAGGTGCTGCTGAGGGAGCTGAGGGAGGGGATCACCTGGCCCAGCAGCTCACAAGCCTGGTCGAGGTCGCTGTGCGGGTTGCTCCGCGAGGGTAGGTAGGAGCCGGCGAAGATGGTCGTGCAGATGACGTGGCGGCGCAGCCTGCCACCCGCCGAGGCCGAGGCCACCAGTTCGGGGCCCAGCCGCTGGACGTCGTCGTGCTGGCCGAGGTCGCTGGCATTCCGCAGCATTTCGGCGGTCAGGTGTCCGGGAGTGAAGGGTTTGAACCACACCCGCTGGTCAGCCGGGGTTGCCCGGTCGAGCGCTCGCTGCGCGATCGAGCACGCCTGCGCGCAGGCCCGCTCGTCACCGCGCAAGGCATACGCTCGGCTCTGCGCGGCGGCGCAGCGGGCCTGTGTCACGGGCGAGCCGCGGTCGAGTCCGGCACTGGCCAGATCCAGCGCCTGGGTGGTGTCGCCCAGGCCGCGCGCCTGCATTGCCATGTCGGCCAGGATGTGCGCGCCCAGCGTGCGGTTCCCGCTGGCCTGGGCCAGCCGTAGGGCCTGGATGAAGTAGCGCTGGGCAAGCCCCTGCTTGCCGGAATCGAAGCTCATAAACCCGCACAGATCACACAGCCGCGCCGTCGCGGCCATCAGTTCCCGGCCGATGGCGTCGGTGTAGCTGCCGTGGAGCAGGGGGAGCACGATCTGGTTGGTGTAGTGCAGGAGCGTGGATCGGGCATACCCACCGCCAAACCGCTGTTCGGCGGTGGCGAAGGCATCACACATCTCTCCCACCGCGTCGATATCGTTCTGGCTGACGTGTCGAGCACCCCAGCCTTGGGCGACCTCATCCTGGCGGTTGAGCAGCCATTCGCGCGTCGGTCCCGCGAACGCCGAGGCGACCCACGTCGCCGACACGAGAGCCGATCGCCGGTCCAAGTCCGACCTCCACAGTTTGGCGACTACCTCCACCGTAGCGTGCGGGGTGGCCGACCAGGTGAGACCCAGGTCACCCGGGATGGACCCGTCGCCGTTGGTGGGTGCGTCACGGGGTGTGTCGCGGGTCGCTCGCTCACGGTCGACTTGGGGCCAGAGCTGCTCGAGTGCCCCGCCGGTGTCCAGGGCGACATCCAGCCGTCGGGTCAGGGCGAGGTTGGGGAACCGTTCGCCTTTCTCGATCTTGCTGATCAAGGCCCCGCTGTCGTGCGTCCGCCGCCCGAGTGCGACTTGCGACAGGTCACGCATTGTTCGCCAATGCCGCAGCTGCGCACCGAAGAAATGCAGCGCTGACTCCAGCGGAGTCAGCTCCCGTGGTGCCTGCCCCACGACGCCTCCCCTCCCCATGATCAGTGACTCGCCCCATCCTGCCCCCTGAGCGGCATGGCTCCACCACGTGCCCGGAATGTCGAATGTGGACAGCCGCCCTGTCCACATTCACCCCCTGGCCGGCCAGGCGCCCGCTCGGCATTGTCTACGCAGGGCGATTCATCCGAAACGCCCACCAGACAGACCCCCGGGAGGTGACCACCGTGATCAACAACCATCGGCCGCAGGGCCGCTTCGACGGGCTCGCTGTCAGTGACGATCCGCTGCAGGCGGCGTTGTGTGGCGTCCTGCGTGCCGCAGTGGAGTCTCCGCGTGGCACGGGTGGGATCGGCTCGGTGGAGTGTCGGGCGGTGGTCGCCCTGTATTCGCTGTTGCTGGATCATCCGGTTGATCAGTGGGGTCGCTGTCGGTCGTGCCGCCGGCCTGGGTCGGTGTTCGGGGCGCAGTGGCGCCAGTGTCAGGTGCGCGGCAAGGCGACGTTGTGCCTGCGTCAGCTTGATGAGGTGCTGCTGCTGAGCCTGTTGGCCCAGGAGTTAGGGCTGGCCGACGCCCTACCACCCGCAGCGCCTGGACCGGCACGCGCTGGTGATCCGTGACGCCACCGGCGCGCTGCCCGCGATCGCGGCCCGATCCGTCCCGCCGGCCGCCGCGGACCCCGGCTGTCCCGCTCTCGCCTCCCCCCAGGTCCCCGGGGGCGGGACGGCCGGGCCTCAACCACGGCGGGGCCGGGGCTGATCCGTATGGCCGCTGGCCTCGCCGTGTTCCACTGGAGACTGGACGTGACAGACCACACCGACGACACCGTGCCGAGCGGGAGGCCGTGATGAGTGCCGTAAATGATCATCACATGGCGGGTCCCTCGGGGGTGGTCGGGGCCCGGCCGATAGCGCTGCTGCGCTATCGGCCGGGTGTGGTCGGGGAGACTGGGCGCACGGTTCACCTGGTGCCGCTGCCGCCCGAGTGCCAGGCCGGTACCGCTGGGGTGGCGTTGTGCGGCGCGTTGCTGCGCCCGGACCTGGTGGAGACGGTCAGACCCGGCCAGGGCATGCCCTGCACTCTGTGCATGATCAACCGCCGCCGGCACGTCAGCGCCCCACCAGCACCGGCGACACCGCTCCCGGCCGGCAGCATCGGCCGCACGACCGATCCGCTGACGGCTGCGGGTTGCTACCGAGGGTGGGGCTGGCCAGTGACCCTGCGCGGTGACCAAGTGTGGCTGGACCTCGAACCCGACACCGTCGCGCTAACCATCCCCGCGCCACTGGCTGTACACGCCACCAAGATCCTCACTCAGTGGAACTGCCCCCCACCTGTGTTGATGATCCATCCCGATGCGCCCGAGCAC
>JBOHFY010000291.1:0-5611 GCA_050699895.1 Pseudonocardiaceae bacterium | reverse complement strand
CTACTTGCCTGACCTGGACCGGGTGCTCGACGCCGTCGACCGAGCGCTGGCGTACTGACCGAGATGGCCCGCACCTTCGCGCTGCCCGATGTCGGGGAAGGACTCACCGAGGCGGAGATCCTCAGCTGGCGCGTCGCGCCCGGGGACACCGTCACGGTCAATCAGATCATCGTCGAGATCGAGACGGCCAAGGCCGCTGTCGAGCTGCCCAGCCCCTACGCCGGAGTGGTCAGCGAGCTGTTCGCCGAACCTGGCGCCACCGTGGCGGTGGGAACTCCCCTCATCGCGATCAACACTGGCCCCAGCAACGCTGCGGCAGAGCCCGCCCCGGCGGGCCCGATCGGCGAGGCGGGGCCCAGCGGGCGGATCGCGACCCTGGTCGGTTACGGCCCGCAGGCCGCGACCGTCACTCGCCGGTCGCGCGCGACGCCGCCGGCCGCGCCACCCGCTCAGGGACTGTTTCCGCTGGCCAAGCCGCCGGTGCGCAAGCTGGCTAAGGACCTGGGTATCGACCTGCGGGCAGTGCCGGGCTCCGGAGCCAACGGAGTGATCACCCGGGAGGACGTGCAGCGCGCCGCCCACCTTGTCACCACCGGCGCCGGCGCTGGGTCGGGCACCGCTGGGCAGCGCCGGGAGCCGGTCCGAGGGGTGCGCAAGGCCACCGCGGCGGCGGTGGTGTCCTCGGCCTTCACCGCGCCGCACGTCACTGTGTTCATTACCGTCGACGTCACGCCGATGATGGAACTGCGGGACCGCCTGGCGGCCCAGCCGCGGTTCCGGGACGTGAAGCTGACCCCACTGGCGTTCACCGCCCGGGCGCTGTGCCTGGCCGCGCGGCGGACCCCGGAGGTCAACGCCAGCTGGGACGAGGCGACCGGCGAGATCGTCTACTTCGACTACGTGCATCTCGGGATCGCCGCCGCCACCCCGCGCGGGCTGGTGGTGCCCAAGATTCGCGACGCCGACCGGATGTCGCTGCGTGAGCTCGCTAGCGCGCTGGACGAGCTGGCGGCATCGGCTCGGGCGGGGCGCGCTACCCCAGGCGACCTGCTCTGCGGGACGATCACCATCACCAACATCGGGGTCTTCGGGGTCGACACCGGCACCCCGATCCTCAACCCTGGCGAGTCGGCGATCCTCGCCCTCGGCGTGATCCGGGACATGCCCTGGGTGCACGACGGCGCCGTGGTGCCCCGCAAAGTCTGCCAACTAGCCCTATCCGTAGACCACCGCGTAGTCGACGGCCAACAGGCCTCCCAATTCCTCGCCGACATCGCCACCCTCCTCACCGACCCCGCTCAAGCGCTCACCTTCTAACCCGCTTCGGCGCATTCAGCGGGCTCAGCGGTGTTATTCGCACCCCGTTTACCACGCTGAGCCCGCTGAATGCGGATAGCGGGGTGGGGGTTGTGGATGGTGGGGGGTGGTGTGGGTAAGTCGGTGGTTGTGGGGGGTTGGTGTTGGGGGGGTGGGTAATGATGTCCGTATGGGGAGACGGGTGCGGCTGGTGGACCTGGCCGGGGTGTTCCGCGGAACCGAGGCGCTGGCAGCGGGCATCGTGACGAAGGAACAACTGCGCGGTCCTGGCGTGCGCAGACTGTTCCGTGATGTGTATCTGCCCGCTGGTGTGCCGTGTACCCACCAACGGCGGTGCGAGGGCGCGGCGCTCCTCGCGCCACCCGAGGCGGTTCTCACGGGCAGATCAGCCGCAACCGTGCTCGGAGTGGAATTAGCCCGGCCCGCTGACCCGGTGGAGTTCGTGGTGGACGAGCGTTACCGGTTTGGCCCGATCCGGGGCATCGTCGTTAAGCGCACTAGCCTGACCAGCACGGACTGGCGGGACTGGGACGGAATGAGGATCGCCAGCCCGACGCGGCTAGGTCTGGACTTGGCCGCTCGAGCCGATCTGCGGGGTGCGGTCGCGGACCTAGACGAGGTACTGCGCGCTGGCCGCGTCACTCGCGCCGAGCTCGAGGAACAGTTGCAGGCGTGTCACGAGCATGGCGTGGTCCGGGCCCGGCGGGCCGTTGCTCTCACGGATCCACGGGCGCAGTCGCGGCCGGAGTCGGAGCTGAGAGTGGTACTGCACCTGGCCGACTTACACCCGGAGCCCCAGGTTCAGGTGTGGGATTCATCGGGCCTGGTGTGCTGGCTTGACCTGGCTTTCCGGGAATGGCGAGTGGGCATCGCCTACGACGGTCAGTGGCATGCCTTGCGACTGCAGCTGCGCAAAGATCGACGCATGATCAACCGCTTGCAGGCCCTAGACTGGGAGATCGTCTTCGTCACCGCCGATGACCTATACCGCCACCCCAACACCCTCATCCGCACCATCAAAACCGCCCTCACCAAATCTCGTGCCAATCCGCATTCAGCGGGCTCAGCGGGGTTATCTACGCCCGTTTTACCCCGCTGAGCCCGCTGAATGCGGTGTGAGCCAGGAGAGAAAGGTGGCGGGGGAGATGGGGTGGGCGTGTGGGGGCAGGCGGGTGCGGAGGTGGCGGTCAGCGGTGACTACGACGCAGTCGCCTGTGGTGCGGGCGACGTTGACGATGGTGTCGTCGCCGGAGCCGGGGGCTCGGACTACCTCGACGCCGGTGACGTCGGGTGTACGCGAGGCCGCTCCCTCCAGCACCAACACCGGGCGCGGCACCCATCCGAAACCACCCTGGGGGAGCGCGAGCACTCCCGGCCCGGCTGCGGCGACGGTGCGCAGCAGGCGTTGTGCGGCGCCGGCCCGATCCCGCCACCAGCCGTCGGGGCGGGAGCCGACGACGTTGGCCGCATCCACCACGAGTCCGGTCGTGGCCACGTGGAGCGCGGGCCATCCGGCGGCGAAGGCCGGATGCAGGTTCAGGGTGGTGACCTCGGGTTCAGGGACCCAAGCCAGCTCGGCGCTCTCGTGGTTGGGCCGCACCGGCAGCGGTTCGACGGCGTCGGCGACCACAGCGGTGAACGACCAGGCATCACCGCCGGGGTGTTCCACCAGCTCGCCGCGGACCCGGATCCGGCCAGGGTCCACGGCGGTCTCCTCGGCGGCTTCGCGCAATGCGGTCTGTCTCGGTGTCTCGCCGCTGTCCCGGGCCCCGGCTGGCATCCCCCACAGATCCCCGTGGTGGGTCCACGCCGCGCGGTGCTGCATCAGCACCAGCGGCCTGCGCTGGGCATCCGGGGCGCGCAGCAGCAGCCCGGCCGCACCGAAACGCCCCCACCGACGCTGCCCATCGCGGCACCGCGCCCAGCCGTCGCCGTCGCCCTGTGCCCGCACCTTGTGCACCACCCGTCCACGCTGCCACAGCCGCACCGCCGAACCGCAGCGGCGTCACGCCATCGATCGTGTGGTGGCCCAAGACGTAACGACCGAGGGCGCGTTGACGACAACATAGCTGAGGGTGGTCGGGTCCATACGCGCAAGGGGTGACGGGCGCGGGTGACGCGCTGGGGGGTGGATGGCTGTGAGGGGACGCGGGTGGTGGCCCGGACTCGGCATGATGATGGAGGGCACCAGGAACGCTACGGCAGGGGTGCGGCCACCGGATCGAGCCGGCGGGTGGACGACTCCCGGCGTCAGTCCCGGCGGGGACGTCGATGTGGTAGCGCGGGAAGATCCTGGCGTCGAGGCGTTGCATGCGTGGGATCTGCTGGTGGACCGCACACCGGGCACAGACGTCACCCAGCTCTCGGTCTGGGCGGGGTTGCGCGGCCGGGTCGGCTTCGCACCGCTGTACCTGCTGGCCTACCGCGCCGGCGAGCTGGTCGGTGGGGCGCAGATCTTGACCCGGCGGGTGCCTGTGCTGGGCCTGGTGGGTTATCTCCCGTACGGCCCACTCGTGTCCCCCGGCGCTGCGGCTGCTGATGGGGCGCCCGATGACATCCGCCGCGCGCTGGTTGACGCCCTCGTGGCGCTGGGCCAGCGGCGGCTGCGAATCCTGTTCATCCAACCGCCCGAAGGCGCTCAGGACACCAGTGATGAGCTGCTCCGCCGCGGCTTCCGACCGTCGTCGGCCGGCATCGCGCCGCGGGGCTCGATCCGGATCGATTTGACGGCCGATCTGGCGGAGATCCGCGCCAAGTTCGGGAAACGGCTCAAGTCCTGGACCAACCGTTGGGAGTCCCGCGGTGTCACGGTCCGGGCCGGGGACGAGCGGGACGTTCCGCTGCTGGCCGAGCTGATGGCCAGTTCGGCGCACCACCAGGGCTATACCCCGTTGCCGCTGGACTACATGACGGCGCTGTACCGGGAGCTGGCCGCCACCGAGCATGTCGTGCTGTACGTCGGCGAGGTGGACGGTGTGCCGGTCGCCGCCGATCTGATGACCGGGTGTGGCGACATGGTCCGCGGCCGGCTGTCCGGCTTTGACCGCGCCGGCGAGGCGATGCGGCTCAGCGTGCCGGCGGCCATCCGGTGGGAGCTGATCAAATGGGCCAAGGGGCGGGGATACCGCTGGTTCGACTTCGGCGGGCTGCGTCCGGAGACCCTGGCGGCCCTGCTGGACGGAACTGAGCACGGCACTGACACGGTGCCGACCGCCGACCAGCCCAAGATCACCTTTGGGGGCACCGCGTTCCGCTACCCCACACCGGTCGAGATGATCAGGCCGGCGGCGCTGCGGACCGCCTACGACCTCGCATGGCGCTCCACGGCCGGCCGCGCATTGTTTGCCAAGGCGCAAAGTCTGCTCCGCGGCGCCCGTGGGCGTGGCGCCGGGTTGTCCGCGCGCTAGCCAGCGCAAGTGTTCACCAGTGTTATCACTCGCCGTCAATGAGGGAGGCGGAGGAGAAGATATGAAAATCGTATGTGTCGGCGGTGGGCCGGCGGGTCTGTATTTCGCTATTTCCGCGAAATTGCGAAATCGGGATCACGATATCACCGTTATCGAACGTAACCCGAGCGGGGTGACGTACGGCTGGGGCGTCACATTTTCCGACGGCCTGCTCGACTGTCTCTACCGCAACGATCCCCCGAGCGCGCGAAAGATATTCGACAGTCCCGCCTCCTGGGGCAACCAGGAAGTACACGTCCAGGGCACGCGGCGGGCTCATCTCGGCGGGTATGGGTTCGCCATCGGTCGCAAGCATCTGCTCGACATCCTGGTTGAGCGTGCGCTGGATCTCGGTGTTGATATCCAGTTCCAACGTGAAGTCAAGGATCTGTCCGAATTCGCTGACGCTGACTTGATTATCGCCTGCGACGGCGTGCACAGCCGCGTCCGCGGGCTCCATGGCGAGCATTTCCAGACCAGCGTCAACGTGGGCCAGAACAAGTACATCTGGCTTGGCACCCACCGGGTCTTCGATTCCTTCATGTTCGCGTTCGAAGAGACCGCAGCGGGCTGGATCTGGTTCTATTCGTACCCTTACAACGCCGACACCACCACCTTCATCGTGGAGTGCTCGCCGGAGACTTGGACCGGACTCGGCTTTGACAAGCTCGGTTCCGATGAGAGCCTGACGCTGCTGGAGGAGATCTTCGCGCGCCACCTGGACGGCCACTCGCTGATGAACTCCATGCGCGAACTCGGCAAGATCCCGTGGCTCAACTTCACCCGAATCACCAACACCTCGTGGCATCACGATAACATTGCCCTCATGGGCGACGCGGCGCACACCA
>JBOHFY010000290.1:0-7097 GCA_050699895.1 Pseudonocardiaceae bacterium | reverse complement strand
GACTGCAGTGCCTGGGCGCACCCGTCGAGTCCGTGGCTTCGGTGGCCCGGGTGGCGGTCAACCTGCGCGGGGTGCCCCGCCAGGCTGTGCGCCGAGGGGCCGCCCTGCTCACCCCGGGAGCCTGGCGAGCTACCACCATCATCGACGTCCGGCTATCCACCGGCCCGGCAGCCCAGCTGCCCCGGCAGGTGGTGCTGCACACCGGCACCGCCGCGGTGGTTACCCGGGTCCGGCCGCTGGGCGTGGACACCGCGCGGCTGTGCCTGGCGCACCCGTTGCCGCTGCGGATCGGGGACCGCGCGTTGCTGCGCGATCCCGGCTGCCCCCCCGGACGATGCAGCGTCCCCGCCGGGGTCACCGTGCTGGATGTGGCCCCACCCCTGCTGCGCCGACGCGGGGCAGCCGCGGCCCGCGCCACCGAACTGTCCACCATGGACGGCACCCCGGACGGCGCCGCCGAGCTACACCGCCGCGGCCTGGTACGACGCGACGAGCTGATCGCGATGGGTGCACCCGCACCCGCTGGGGCACCGCAAGCGGGCGGGTGGCTGGTTGACCCCACTGTGTTGGCACGATGCGCCGCCCAGCTCACCGACGCCGTGGCCGAGCACACCGCCGCGAACCCACTGCAACCGGGCCTGCCACTGGAAAGCGCCCGGCACCTCACCGGACTGCCAGACGCGCGACTGGTCGACCTGCTCCTGGGCTCTCAGCTCGTGCTCACCGATGGGCGGGTACACCTCGCCGGGCCAGCCAGCGGGCTGCCCGACGCGGTCCGCAACGCGATCGCCACCCTCCGCGCCGAGCTCGCGGCACGGCCCTTCGCCGCCCCCGAAGCACACCAGCTCGCCGAACTCGGACTGGGCACCAAAGAACTCGCCGCCGCCGTACGAGCCGGTGAGCTACTCAAGATCGCCGAAGGCATCTACCTCACGCCCGGCGCGGATAACGCCGCCATCGAGCGACTCCGCGACCTACCCAGCCCCTTCACCCTCAGCCAAGCCCGCCAAACCCTAGACACCA
Source organism: Pseudonocardiaceae bacterium (assembly GCA_050699895.1). Lineage (GTDB taxonomy): Bacteria > Actinomycetota > Actinomycetes > Mycobacteriales > Pseudonocardiaceae. Next base: position 6,074 of record JBOHFY010000290.1, on the reverse strand, counting down.
CCCGCCGCGTCACCATCCCCATTATGAAACTCCTAGCCCACCGCGGACTCACCCGCCAACTCCCTGACGGCACCCACGAACTCCGCTCGTAAGTGGCAATGCGAGCCATAATCACTGCGAATTCTCGCTACGATGGGGGTACCGACGACGCTGTCGAGGGGAGACTGATGTCGGTACTGCGGCGCATGGTACACGAGGTTCACTCCGTCGAGATCGGTGCCGCCACCCGTTACGCGCGGCATCAGCTCGTGGTGGGCCAGGACCAGTCCCGGGCGCTGTTCGCTGATCCTGCCCTGGCGTCGGTGCGGGTGCACGTCGCGGTACCGGGAGACCGGGTTCGGATCGTCGCGCCGCTTGATGTCGTGGAGCCGCGCACCAAGGGATCAGCGGGGGTACTCGGCGGGGGAGTGTTTCCTGGCTGGATGGCGCCGGTGAACCGCAAGCGCGGGGGTGACACCCACGTGCTGCGCGGGGCCGCGGTGCTCGCCGCCGGGTACCTGCCCCGTAACCAGGAGGGCCTGATCGACATGTCCGGCCCAGCCGCGCAGCGTTCCCCGTTCGCCCGGACGAACAACGTGGTGATCGAGTTCGACCGTGCTGACGATGCCTCCTGGCAGGAGGCGGAGGTGGCGGTGCGCCGCGGGTTGCTGCGCCTGGCCGTGCACCTCGCCGACGCCGCCGTCGATGCCCCGCCCGATGTGATCGAGGAGCTGGCGCCCCCGCATCGTCCGGGCACGCCCACCGGCGGGCTGCCCCGCGTCGGTGTGATCACTAACTTGCAGACCCAGGGCGCGTTCAAGGACGTCTTCGTCTACGGGCGCAGCATGGCCGGCAGCTTGCCGACCTTGTTCGACCCGGCCGAGATTGAGGACGGGGCCGTGGTCAGCGGCCAGTATGGGCATCCGGCGCTGCGCAATCCCACCTACCTGCACCAGAACCACCCCGTGATCGCCGAGTTGCGCGCCCGTGACGGGCGGGACCTGTGCTTCGCTGGCGTGGTGCTCTGCCCTGAGCCGGTCGAGCTAGCCGCCAAAGAACTGGTGTCCATCCACGCCGCCTGGCTGTGCCGCGCCGCTGGCTTCGACGCCGCCATCGTGACCAAGGAAGGCGCGGGCAACGCTGACAATGACCTGATGTTGAAGGTTGACGCGCTGGAGGCTGACGGCCTGACCGCGGTGGCGCTGTACGCCGAGTTGTCCGGCGCTGATGGAACCGGTCCACCGCTGGTAGCCGGCCCACGCCGAGGTGCGGTGGTCAGTACCGGTAACTACGACCAGCGGGTGACGTTGCCGGCGGTCGAGCGGGCGTTAGGGGGCGCTCGACTGGGCATCGCTGATGCGGAGGCGACCGCGGCGGTCGAGGTGCCGACCGCCGCGATCCTGAGTGCCCTGAGCCCGCTGGGCGCCGGGTGGCTCACCTGCCGGTCGGAGCAACAGTGGGCCGGCCAGCAGTGGGGAGGCGCGGCCTGATGCGCATCGTGCATTACGTCAATCAGTTCTACGCGGGGCTCGGTGGCGAGGAAGCGGCGAGTATCGGCCCCCGGGTACTCGACGGCACGGTGGGCCCTGGGCGGTTGCTGTCCCAATTGCTCAGTGCCGAGCACCAGGATGAGCACCAGATCGTGGCCACGATCGTGTGTGGCGACGACTACGCCGCCTCTCATGCCGCCGTCGCCGAGGAGCTGCTCGGGATGGCGCGTGCGGCTGGTGCCGAACTGCTGGTTGCTGGGCCTGCCTTCGGCAGCGGACGCTACGGGCTGGCGTGCGCCCGGCTGGTCGCTGCCGCCCATGCGGGCGGGCTGCCAGCGTTGGCGACGATGCACCCGGACAACCCCGGTATCTCGGACGCGGGTGCCGCACCGGTCGTGGCCGCGGGTGCTACCAGCCGACAGATGCGGCCGACATTGCAGACGGTCGCCGCCGCCATCGCGAAGCTGGCCACCGGCGCGACGCTGACGGTGGCGGACGGCCGGGTCGCGCGGGCCGCCCGGATCGGCCGGCTGGTCGAGCGGCGCGCCGCGGCGCGGGCGGTCGAACTTGTGCTGCGCCGGCTGGCCGGTGACCGGGAGAGCACCGAGATTCCCTTCGGTGGATTCGACGTGGTCGCCCCGGCGGCACCGGTCGACGAGGTGGCCAGCGCGACCATCGCGTTGGCCACCGAGGGTGCCGTGGTGCCAGCCGGCAACCCAGACCGGCTCGAGGCGGCCCGCGCCACCCGCTGGTTGCGCTACCCGATCGAGGGCATCGATTCGCTCGCGTCGGGTGAGTGGGAATGTGTGGACGGCGGCTTCGCCACCACCGCCGCCAATGCCGACCCCAACCGGATCCTGCCTCTCGATACCGCCCGCACCCTAGAGCGCGAGGGCACGATCGGCCGGCTGCACAACGAATTTTTGGTCACGGTAGGCAATGGCACGCAGGTGGCCATCACGCGGCGTTTCGGCGTCGAGTGGGCGGCGGAGCTTCGCAAGGCAGGCGTGCAGGCGGCGATCCTGACCGCCACTTGAGGCACCGGGACGCGCTGCGGGTCAGTGCTTGCCAAGGAACTGGAGCGGGCTGGTATTCCCACGGCTCTGATCACCAACCTCGTGACGATCGCTGAGCAGGTCGGCGCGCCGCGGATCGTGCCGGGTCGTGGCATCCCCTACCCGTCGGGCGATCCGAACCTGTCGCCACCGGCCGAGCGGGCCTGGCGGCGGCGCCTGGTGCAACGGGCGCTGGACGCGGTCGCGACCGCGGTCGAACGCCCCATGATCTTCGAAGTCGGTGCCGCGGAGGAAACCCATGCCTGAAGCAGCTGTGGTCCGCGCCGCAAGCCTGATACTCGCCCACACCCCGGGCTTAGCCCGGCACGGCTCCAAGCCGATGCGAACCCTCGCTGGCGGAACCGAACTGACCGCCGAGTTCCTGGCCAACCTCCGCAACTTCGACGATGCCGTCAACTACCCGCCGCACCAGGCGTTCCTGGGCGCCTGCCACCCTCGCGAGCTGCCGTCCCGTCCGTGGGTGGGGGCTGGCTTGCCGGGCGCGGGCCGCTTCGCGCCGTTCGGCGAACTGATGCCAGAGGAGGAGTTCCTCGGGTTGATGGCCGCAGTCGACGAGTTCGACTTGCTGATGCTCACCCCGGAGGTCGCCGAGCGGGCCGCCAAACGATTGGCTGAGCACCCCCTGGCTGCGCGCCTGGACCTGGCACGGATCTCCGCGGCGGCCGGGGACGTTGCCGCCGCCGTGGACAGCGGCGCCCTGCCGCTCCACCTGGCGCCCGACGGCCTCGCTGGCGCACTGCGCGGGGCGCACGCCGAGGATGAGTCGCTGGCCGCGCACGTGCTGCTGGAGAATCTGGCCTGCAAGGCCACCGGCACGCTGGCGCTGCTGCGCCTGCTGCACGACCACGGCCTTGATCCAACGGCGATCGGCTACACGATCTCCTGCTCTGAGGAAGCCGTCGGCGACCGCTACCAGCGCGGCGGGGGCAACATGGGCAAGACGATCGCGTCGGTCGCTGGCTTGAGCGAGTCCTCCGGTGCGGACGTCAAAAATTTCTGCGCGGCGCCGATTCCCGCGCTGGTGATCGCGGCCAGCCTCGTGGTGGCGGCAGTGGTCGAGCAGGTCGTGGTGGTCGCCGGAGGGTCACTCCCCAAACTCGGCATGAAATTCGAGGGTCACCTGCGCCACGGTCTGCCCGTGCTGGAAGACGTGCTCGGCGGCGCCGCGATTCTGGTGACCGCCGACGACGGAGTCTCACCTCGAATCCGGCTCGACGCCGTCGGGCGCCACCGGGTGTCCTCGGGCGGTTCTGGTGAGCAGATCTTGCACGATCTGGCCGTGCGGCCGCTGGAGGCGATCGGCGCGCGGATGGTCGAGGTCGACGACTACGCCACCGAACTGCACAATCCGGAGATTACCGAGCCACAGGGTTCGGGAGACGTCGCGGCGCGCAACTATCGCACGATAGCGGCGCTGGCCGTCCGCCGCAAGGAAATCGCTCGTGACGGCATGAAACAGTTTGTCGCGGAGCGTGGCATGCCGGGTTACGCACCCACCCAGGGGCATATCGCGTCAGCGGTGTGTTACCTGCCCCATGCCCTGAACCGGCTGACGACGGGACCGGCCGACCGGGTGTTGTTGCTCGCGAAAGGCAGCCTGTTCCTCGGGCGGATGAGCCAACGGTCCGACGGCATGAGCATCCTGCTGGAACGCAACGGAGGCTGACACATGGCTGTGGTGGATGCGACGAAAGACAACTTCGACCAGCTCGTCGGGTCAGGGGTGGTGCTCATCGACGTCTGGGCCGAAAGCTGCCGCCCGTGTGTAGCGCTGGGGCCACACATGGAGACCATCGCGAAGGGGAACCCAGACCTGACTGTGGTCAAGCTGGATGCCAGTAAGGCGCGGCGGCTATGCATGTCACTGCAGGTGCGCGGTCTCCCCACCATCCTGCTGCTCCACGACGGCCAGGAGGTGGCCCGCATTTCTGAGCCCAACCTCACCATAGAGCAGGTGAATACGTGGCTGACCACGGCGTTAGCCACGTTATCCGCAAAGTTACCCGTAAAGGAGGAATAAATGTTTGACGGCAAGCAGGTCATCGCGATCGGGGAACGGGACGGGGTTTCGGGGACGGCGATTGCGGTCTGCGCCCAGGCGGCGGGTGCCCCGGTGGCCTACGTCGCCACCGAATGCTTCGTTTGAACGGCCGCCGGAGCCATGGACCTGTCCACCCAGGAGACGATCAAGCGCCTGGCCGATCAGCACGGCGCGGACGCGCTGGTCGTCCTGCTCGGTGCCCCGGATGCCGAGAGCGCCGGGATCGCCGCCGAGACGGTGGTGCTCGGTGATCCGAGCTGGGCAGGACCGTTGGCCGGGGTCCAGTTGGGCCTCACTGTGTACCACATCCTCGAAGACGAGCCGCGTGCCGCAATCCCCACCGAAGTATGGGAACAGCAGGTCGGGCTGATGATCGACGTGCTGGAGGTGGACGCCATCGCCGACGCCGTGCGTGAGTTCAGGGAGCAAGCTCCCTGATGGGGTCTGTTGCGTCGGCGGATCATCGCGAGCTGGCAGGCTGGGCTGATGCGTCACGCACTGTCCTACCGAGACGTGGAAGAGCTGCTGGCCGAGCGTGGCATCGAGGTGGATCACGTGACGATCTCTCGGTGGGTGCGGCGGTTCACCCCGCTGCTGATCGATGCGGCACGCCCCCGCCGGCATGTCCCGGGAGATCGCTGGTTCGTCGACGAAACGTATGTCACAGTCGCCGGGCGGTGGGTGTACCTGTATCGGGTGATCGACCAGTACGGCCAGGTCATCGACGTGCTGGTCACCCAGAAGCGGGATCTGGCGGCCACCCGCCGGTTCTTCATCCGCGCCCTCGATCACGGCCGGCGCCCGACCGAGGTGACCACCGACCGGGCACCGGCCTACCCGCGAGTGATCGAGGAGCTGATACCCGCCGCGTGCCACGTCACCGAGCAGTACGCGAATAACCCCGTCGAAGCCGATCACGGGCGGCTGAAGGCCCGGCTACGGCCGATGCGCGGGCTGACACGTCTCCGCTCGGCACGAGTGATCAGTACTGGACACGCGTTCGTCCAGAACCTCCGTCGCGGCCACTACGAACTCGGCGTGGACATCGACCAACGGCATCGGCTCACAGCGATCTTCACCGAACTCGCGTGCGCCATCTGGTCGAGGCTGCACAACGGAGAATCTCGTCTGCTTCCCGCCTACGCAACAGACCCGGTCAGGTCACTCGCTCGGGCAGAGCGAGCCGACGCCCTGACCGGCCGCGCCATCAGCCTGCACCCAGTGGCGCTCGCGCTCGGTGGACTGCCTCGGGCCATCGCCAGTGCCGACCACGTCGACGCTTCGGTGGTATGCGCTTGGTGACGTTGTCCCGGACGAGCGACGCCTACTCCCCGCCGACGAGCACAGAGTCCAGTCATGCGTGTCGCGGTCACCAGGGCAACCTGGCGAGGGTAACATTCCGGCCATGGTAACCACCATGACCGGGCCCCAGCTTGTGACCGTCGGCTACGAAGGTCGCAGCGCTGAAGAGATTGTTGCGGAACTCTG
>JBOHFY010000289.1:0-4763 GCA_050699895.1 Pseudonocardiaceae bacterium | reverse complement strand
TGCGAGTCATGACTCGCATCGCCACTCACGGGTCGCGCGGAGCGCGACATGACGGTGCTGCTCAACGGCCGCCCCCGGGAACTCCCCGACGGCGCCACCCTGGCCGACCTGCTAGAGCGGCTAGGCGTGCCGTCCCATGGTGTCGCGGTGGCCCTGGACGGTGCCGTGGTGCCGAGGGCGGCATGGCCTGGCACGGTGGTGCGAGAAGGCGCAGCGGTCGAGGTGCTCACCGCAGTGCAGGGAGGGTGACACCGGTGGCGGATGATCCACTGGTCATCGCTGGGCGGGAGTTCGGCTCGCGGCTGATCTTGGGAACCGGGGGCGCGGGCAACCTCGCCGTTCTGGAGCGGGCGTTGCTCGCCGCGCGGACCGAGCTCACCACAGTCGCGATCCGCCGGATGGACACCGGCGCCCGCACCGGTGTCCTCGACGTGCTGCGGCGCCACGGGATCGAGCCACTGCCCAACACCGCGGGCTGCCGCAGCGCCGCGGAGGCGGTGCTCACCGCGCGACTGGGTCGCGAGGCGCTGCGGACGTCCTGGGTCAAGCTCGAGGTCATCGCCGACGACCGCACCCTGCTGCCCGATCCGATTGACCTGCTCGACGCCGTCGAACAGCTCGTCGAGGACGGTTTCACCGTGTTGCCCTACACCAACGATGACCCGGTGCTGGCCCGCCGGCTGGCCGACGCCGGCTGCGCGGCGGTGATGCCGCTGGGCTCACCGATCGGCACCGGGCTGGGCATCCGCAATCCGCACAACATCGAGATGATCGTGGCGCAGGCCCCGGTGCCGGTCATCCTCGACGCCGGGATCGGCACCGCCTCCGATGCGGCCCTGGCGATGGAGCTGGGCTGCGACGCGGTGCTGCTGGCCAGCGCCGTGACCAGGGCCGATGACCCACCGCGGATGGCCGAAGCGATGCGGCTGGCCGTACAGGCGGGCCGCCACGCCCGGCTGGCCGGCCGGATCCCGCAACGATTCTGGGCCCGGGCCTCCAGCCCCGACCGCGACCCCTAACCGTGCCAGCATAGTGTTGGTCATGATCGGACGCCTGCACAACATTGTCATCGACTGTCCCAACCCGGCCGCGCTCGCTGAGTTCTACTCCGATCTGCTCGGCTTGCCCATCATCCGGCGAGACAGCGACTGGGTGACGATCGGGAGCGACGGCTGGCCCCGGATCGCCTTCCAACTCGTACCTGATCTCCAGCCGCCTGCCTGGCCCGATCCCCAGCGGCCACAGCAGATCCACTTAGACGTGCGGGTCGATGATATCGACGTCGCTGAACAGCGGGTTCTCAGCCCCATGATAGGGAGGTAGCCGTGGTTGTCATTGAGGTTCGCGACGCTGAGCTGATGGAGACCGTGGCCAAGGAGGTCAAGCGTCTCACTATCGCCAACGGGGCGATCGTCAGCCTGATCGGTGCCGTGGACAGCTTCACGATCTCTACCATGTCCGGGCACGACGCCACCGTGGACGTCATCACCGATTACTCCCTACCGGCGGAGATGACGGGTACTGGTGAGATCACGGACGGCACTGTGCACATCCACGCTGTCATGGCCGTGGAAGGTGACCATGCAGTCGCTGGTCACCTCCACCGCGCGGAAATCGGGACGTTCTTCGCCCGCGCCTACGTCATCCCCTGCTGAGGCTGCTCCTGGGTCGGCGTACCCCACCGAGCCCCGGTTTAGCTGACATGTTGCCGGGATCGCTTTGCGGCAGCGTCCGGTCGGATGGTCGCCCCGGTCGGGCACAGACGAATTTCGTCCGACTGTCACGGTTCTCCTCCGCTGTCATTCCTAAGGGAAGGCGTCTACAGGTGCAGGCGCCGCTGGTCGGGGCAACGCGCCCCCTGCGACTCCGGGGCGTAAGCAATCAGGGAAGACCATTGAGTCGACCCGTGGGGTAGCGGGTGGGACAGCGCGTACTCGATCAGCGCTAGGCTGATGACCAACTCATGGTCGGGTAGCCCGACGGATAGGGGGCAGGAAGCGCGTGGCTCGCCAACCCGAACATCTCGCCGAACAGCAACGGGCCCTAGGCCGATACTTGGCGGCCCTTCGGGAAGCGGCCGGTCTTTACCAGGCGGATCTCGCACGGGCCGTGCCCTGCCACCGCACGACCGTGACCCACGCCGAAGCAGGCTCGCAGCTGCCATCAGGTGACTTCTGGGAAACAGCGGATCGAGTGGTCGGCGCGAACGGTGCGCTGATCGCCCGCTACGACGAGTTGATCCACGCCAAGGCCGCTCACCTCGCCGAACAGCAAGCCCAGCGACGAGCGCGAGCCCACGCCACTGCCCACCAGCTAGCCGGGCCTCGCGGTGGGATGTCGCCCGTCGTGCAGACGGTCACCGCGATCACCCTCGGCGTGGGGCAGGCGGATCTCGACCTGGACAGGCTCGACCGGCTGATTCCGAGCCCGGATGCCGACGAACCGCCACGGCAGGTGGGTGCCGCGGATGTCGATGCCATCGAAGACACCAGCGACGCTTTGCGGCGCTGCAACTTCGCGCGTGGCGGCGGTCTGGCACGGGCGGCCGCCAGTGCCTTGTTGAGGTCGGTTGTGCGGTTGCGTCCGGCGGCCATGACCACTGAGGTTCGCGTCCGGCTCGATATCGCATCGGCAGACCTGGCGATGATCGCGGCGTGGTGCAGGTACGACGTCGAGCAGCACGACCAGGCTCGTCGCTTGTGGACAGTCGCGCTGGAGTTGTGCCGGTATACCGATCATCCCCGCGCCGCCGACCTCGCGGTGGGCGTCCTGCTGGATATGGCGCACCAGTCGCTGCACCTCAGCCGTCCCGACGAGGCGCTCCGGCTGGCCGGACTCGGGCTTGCCGTCGAGAACGACTCTCCCGGTGCCGTCTCCGATGCCACCCGGAGCTACCTGGCCAGCGTGCAGAGCTGGAGCTACGCCGCGCTGGGTGAGACCACCGCGTGTGAGCGGGCCGTGGGGCGGGCCGAGCGGCACTTCGCCGCCGCTGATCCGGGCACGGCGCCGCCGTGGGCAGCTTTCGTCACCACGGCCGAACTCACCGCTCAGCAAGGCCACGCGTGGTACCTGCTCTCCGCCACCCAGCCCGATGCCGCGACCCGGGCCGTGCCGCTGCTCACCGCAGCCACCAGCTCTTATGGCAGCGACTACGCCGTCCGCCGGGCGGTGAACCTCGCCGGTCTCGCCGGCTCCCACGCCAGGGCCGGTGACATCGACACCGCCGTGAGCGTGGGGCGCCACGCACTCGAGGAGATCTGTCAGGGTTGGTCCCAGCGCGCATACCAGCGGCTGCGTATGCTCGACGACTGCCTCGCGGTGCACCAGAGCGCGGATGTGGCCGACCTGCGGCACGACATCCAGACCGCCTGCGCCACCTCGTGAGGGCCCCACGCGAGCGCGGAGCGCTACCCGGCCAGCACGAGTTGGCCGCCGTGTGCGGCGTGCTGGGCTTGGACTGTTCCGGGGCGCGGATGCTGCTGTCCCGGTCAAACGCCGTGTTCCACCTTCCCGTCCTCGACGTGGTCGTGCGCCTGAGCCAGGCCACCCCCACCAACGAAGCGCGCGCCGCCCGCGTGGTCTGCTTGACCCGCTGGATTGCTGACCACGACGGACCAGCATTGGCCCCCACGTCGCACCCGCAGCCGGTACGGGAAGCGGGCACGGTCGCTACGCTCTGGCCCTATTTACCCTCGCCACACATCCCCCGGGCTCGCGATCTGGCCACGGCGGTGCGGGAGTTGCACCATCTCGATGCCCCACTTCCGCCGCTCATCCAGCACCAGCCACTGGCCCGGCTGTACGAGGCTCTGGATCTGGACATCACGCGGGACCAGCCGGTGCTGCCGGCCGAGACCCGGGAGTGGCTCCTCGCCCGCGCCGCGGCGCTCCAGCACGCCTATGACACAACCAGGACGCCACGGGGATGCGGCTTCATCCACGCCGACGTCCAACCCGATAACCTGCTCCAGGGCCGCGACGGGCGGTGGCTGCTCATCGACTGGGACCGCGCCAGCCACGGCCCCCGCGAACTCGACCTCGCTTTCGCTGTCCCCAACCACTTCCACAAGCCGGAGCGCGACCGGGCCGAATTCAGCGCCGCCTACGGCTACGACGTCACTACCTGGACCGGCTGGACCTTGATCCGCGACCTCGCCGAACTGCATTCCCTCGCCAGCTACCTCCGCCGCGCCGCCACCAACCCCGCCACCCACGACGAACTCGACCGACGCGTCGTGTCACTGGTCAACAATGACCGCGGCGTGGCCTGGCGCAGCGTGGCAAGCTGAGCACCTGCACTGAATTGTCAGGGTCAGCGCTAGGCTGCCAACCGACTCACGGTCTGCTGGCCCGAAGGGCAACGGTGGGGTGCCCCGAGGTTCTCGGAAGCTTGATCGGTGCGGTGGACAGCTTCGCGCTCTTCACCATGCCCGAGCATGACGCCACTGAGGATGTCATCCCCTGCTGAGGCTGCTCCTGGGCTCGGGTAGTACCGTGTCCCGCCATCACGAACATGCCGTGCGGTCTCCGTCTCGCCGTTGCCCCAGCCCTGGCCTGCGTGACGCTCACCGCGGTCGGCTGCGCGAGTCCCCATGTCGATCCGCCCACGGCTCCGCGGGCCCTGGCGCAGCCAGTCGTCGCGGGTCCATCCGCCAGCGGTGACGTGGCTTCGGCCCCGGGCGTGGCACCGCCGTCGCCACCAGCCGAGTGCCGCGGCGACTCGGGGTGGAGCTGCACCCAGCAGCAGCGGTTCGCCGCCGCCG
>JBOHFY010000288.1:0-2583 GCA_050699895.1 Pseudonocardiaceae bacterium | reverse complement strand
AGAGGAGCTGCCACATGTCGCCCGCGTACTCCCACGAGCACGACGGGCAGACGGCGGCCCGCCGGTTGCCGCACCGGATCATCAGGACCCGGTCGGGCTCGTCATCGGTGGAGTACGCCGACCGTCGACCACTCGCCGACTGGTGGAGGACCCGGCCGCGCAGGCGGACCGGTCGGGAGCAGTGGCCGCAGCTTTGCAGCTGCTCGGACCAGCGGTCGAAGTCCGGCCGGCCAGCCCGGTGAACGATCTCTTCGACTACTTGGGGTGACAGCTCGATGAGCGGGGTCATCTCGTCATCTCCTTGCCATCGGTAGGAGGTGTGAGGCGTCGGTGGCCCAGGTGCGGAGCTCGCCGAGGGTCACGGCTCGGTACTCGCCGGGTGCCAGATCGCCGACCAGGGCCGGGTTGTGATCGGCGCCGCCGAAGATCGTCAGCTCCACTGTGTCGGCGGGGTCACTTAGGCTGCTGGCCATGGACAGGTGCACTCTGTCCCCGCAGGGCGGTCGCCACGCCTGAACGGTGACCGTGGTCAGGGTGTCCGCCCAGGTCAGCAACTCAGCGGCGATGCCGGGCACGGTCAGCGAGTGGACTTGCGCTGTGACCCGCGATTGTCGCGGCTTGCTGATCACCTCCAGACACGCCGGTTCCGGGAGCGCGTGCTCGGTCAGGTGCGTGGCGAGCAGGTGCGCCACCTGCACGAACGTCACTGCGATGGTCGGAGTGGTGGTCATGCCGCACCACCCCGGCTGGGACCATCGGTGGATGTGGAGTAGGCCAGCACCGGCGTTTTCTCAGTGAGCGGGCCTGTGACAAAAGCTTCGAGGGCTTTGATCGTCTGGTCGGGCACCCACCCGGCGCGTACCCGGAGGGGTTCGCGGATGCCTTCCCCGAAGACGTACCCCACACCGGCTTCGGTTTCGGTGATGCGGTTGGCCCACACCCCCCGCTCGTAGGCGCCATCGCCGAGCACCATGCCCACGTGAGACTTGGCGGTGACGCGCAGGCAGATCCGCCGTGGGAACAAGTCCCGGACCGGAACAGTGTCCTTGCCCGGCTCCTGCACATAGCCGCGGACCGTGAGACCCAGCGCCCGGCCCTGCGTGGTCAACAAAGCGACCCGCTCCGTGATGGCCTCTCGGGTCTTGCGGTCGGTGTACTTCGTCAGTGCCCCGATCTCGTCACACTCCAGCAGCTCCAACGGGTGCTCAGAGCTGACCGGCACCGACCGCACCCGCCCGGCGAACTCGGTTTTGCGGGCCTGCATCACCTCGATGAGCTCATCGAGCACCGCCACGGCGTCACTACCGGTGACCGCGTAACGGTGGAAGATCCGCCGCCCGTAGGCAAGTTCCATACCCTTGGGGTCGATGCCGGAGACCCGGACAAGCCCATCCCGGATCGCCGGGGCGATCGAGACCAGCGGGCACCACATGACCGAGTTCTTGCCCGCACCGCTGGCGCCCGCAGTCAGGGTGTGGCTGGCCGATCCGGTCAGCGGCACGTGCCAGTCCTGGCCATACTCGGTGCGCCCGGAGAACACCCGCCGCAGATCAATGGTGGCACCCTGAGCCTCGGCCAGCGTGGCGAGATCGGGGCAGGCCACCGGCTCGGCGAGCAGGTTGCGGCGCTGGAAATCGATCGAGACCACACTGGCCGTCAGTTCGCGCACCTGGCACCGCGCTACTCCCCGGGCGCAGGCCAACGCCCGCGCGGCGTCATCGAAATCCTCCGGTTTCTGACCGGGCACCAGCCGAAGACGGACCTCATCCCACGACGCCCCCGAGCGCACCCCGAGCACCGTGGGCAACTGCGCCTTGACCTGCTGACGGTTACGGCGAATGGCGCGAACGAGGGGAGTCACGGCCACGACGACGGGCACGGCGTCCCGCTTGACTCCCAGCCCGCAGGCGTGCAGCCACTCAGGCAGCTTGGGTGCGTACACCGTGTAATCGAGCGCCCCCCACCGCAGATGACGACCCGCCCAGCCATCGAAGGACACCAGATCGATCAGCCACCACCCGGTGAGCACGGCTGCGACCACGCCGACGGTGAGCACCAGAGACAGCCCACCCCACCAGTGCCACCAGGCCGTAACCACCAGCAGGGTCAGGCTGGTCCGCCAGCGGGTGAAAGCTTGCCGGATTGTCCACACCCCAGCCTTCATCACCAGCCACACGGCGAAGGCCACCACCGCAGCAGCAGCCAGCGCCTCCGCAACTTTGATCAGCGCCTGGCCGATCTTGGCTAGCGACCAGACCACGACGCCCCCGAACGCACGCCCATCACCCTGGGCAACTGCGCCTTGACCTGTTGGCGGTTACGGCGGACGGTGCGAACGAGGGGAGTCACGGCCACGACGACGGGCACGGCGTCCCGCTTGACTCCCAGCCCGCAGGCGTGCAGCCACTCAGGCAGCTTGGGTGCGTACACCGTCCAGCGCAGCCACCAGGCCCGCAGATGCCGACCCGCCCAGCCCTCGAAGGACACCAGATCGATCAGCCACCACCCGGTGAGCACGGCTGCGACCACGCCGACGGTGAGCACCAGAGACAGCCCACCCCACCAGTGCCACCAGGCCGTAAC
>JBOHFY010000287.1:0-3018 GCA_050699895.1 Pseudonocardiaceae bacterium | reverse complement strand
CTGCACGGTCACACCTCACTTTCAACGATCACGCCACGGCTACAGCGCGGTGAACATTCTGAAACGGAGAAGTACCGTTGCGGTGCTACGTAGGCGCGGGGTCTCGGCTACGTCACCGGCTACCTTGAAAGGCTCCTCAAGCGGGCCGCGCCACAGCTCATCCCACAGCCGGTGTTCCCCGTGCGCTGCCGCTGCCCGCTCGTCCCGGTCGACGCGGGTGCGGCCAGCGAACCATCATCGCATGGGTGAACGCTGTGTACGCCCTGACGCGCTCGGCGGTCTCGGTGGTGCCGTGCAACGCGATCACCAGGCCGAACAGCAGGGTGATGCACCGGATCCCGGAGCGGGCGGCTATATACACCCGGGCGGTCAGGGGTGGTATCGCCAACACCACGTTCACCGAGGACACATCCGCGCTCCGCTGGGGCCGCATCGCGCCGGCCGGATCAACGACTGCGCGACCGCCACACACCGCCACGCGGCCACGACGACAAGCATGCTGAGAAGGAACACTATCCCGGGCGCCACCTGGAAAGCGGTGCCCTTATCCACGTTCAGCGGACCCGACATCAGCCGAATGAGATCCACCAGCCCAATCCGGTTAGCATAAAAATATGCATCGACGGGCGTGATGCAGCGGAGGATGGCCAAGATATCGGCCGCAGCCAGCGCCCGCATCACGAGGGATGGCTTGCGGTACACGAACAGGGTTAGTGCCGCATAGAGTGCCCACCCGCTCACAATGTGCAGCCACCAGGACCCTCCATAGAAAACAAGAGAAAACCCGGAATCGAATCTCGCGTCGATTCCTAGATAAAAATGAGTGGAATACGTGTAGCTGTGGATGAGAAAAGTTGCGAAAACTCCGGCGGTCAACCAAGCCAGTACTGTCCGCCAAGGCCGTCTGGTCAGTAGCACCAGTCCGGTTGTGCCGGCTGCCGTGAGCGACACGCAGAGGATCAGCAGATCGTAGATGCGCCGCGAGAAGATCAGCCCCCAACCCGTCGTCATGGGGACGAGGAGAAGGACCGTGCCAGCCGCCGCGATGAGCGCCATTGTCACCGAGCTGGCAACGACCACCCGGGGCCGGGAGTCATTGGTGCCGTGGCGGGCCCAGCGGGTAGCGCGGGCTCCGCGCAGGAGCAGGCTCACCGCGTCGCGCCACTGCTGCAGGTGCGCCCTGCCTTGGAGGTTGGCGAGCCACTCCTCGCTGTAGCGCTCGGTCAGATCCGGGTCGCGGAGCTGGGCCGCCGCCGCCAGCACAATCCGGGCCGGGCCCGGGTAGATCACCTCGCCGCCGCGCACGTCCCCCTTCACTTCCGCGCCCACAGCGGCTGCGCGGTCGGCCTGCTCACCGGTCGGGCCAGGTCGGCCGCGGCGCGCGCGTGCTGCTCACCGGTCGGCGTCAGCGTGTAGTAACGCCGCCGAGGGCGCCGTTCACCAGGCTCGTCGCTCTCCCACTGGCTGGTGACCCAGTCCTCGTGTTCCAGCCGCGCGAGCAGGGGATAGATCGTGCCGCTGGGCCGCCCCGTGCGCTCCATCACCTCTTGCCCATAGGGCCGGTCGAGCGCGAGCAGCGCCTCCAGCACGGCCAGCAGGGTCGGCGTCTTCCGCAGTCGGGTACCCACCCTCCTGACGCTACATAGGTAGATACAGGATGTCTACTCTCCGGCCCCGCAGGTGCTCCAGGCCCTCTCCTGGCAGCACCCGCGGGACCGAGCCGGCTCAGGCAGCGGCGGCGCCGCGCGCGGTAGCGGCGTCCAGCACGGGCAAGTAGCCGTCGCGGTAGCCGACCTGGGTGGGGTGGTAGGGCCCGACGGCCATGGGCACGGTGGGACCGTTGATCCACGGGTCGGCCGAGCACACTCCGTGGCCGGTGAACCGGCCCCGCGCGTCGGCGAAGCTGAACCCAGACTGCCGACTGACGGCCTGCTGGATGACGCTGTTGAGCACGTCGGCACCGTGGTTGATTTTGGTTCGGCGGGTCAGGTTCGGCACGAACGGGTCAGCGCAGCTCGGCGCGAGGTCGAACAGCCGCGGGTAGCCCAGCACGATCACCCGGGCGTGCGGCGAGGCGCGGCGGATCGCGGCGTAGGTGCGGGCCAGCCGGCCCGGCAGCACGGATCGCGCGAAGGCTTCCGCGGTGTCGATCGCGGCGGCGCAGGTGCGGTCACTCGTCGCGACGGTGCAGGTCTGCAGCACGGGCACGAACCCCACGTCGTTGCCGCCGATGGTGATCGTCACCAGGTCGGTGCCGGGCTGCAGAGCCGAGATCTGGGTGGCGAGCACGTCGGCGGTCTTGGCCCCGGAGCAGGCCGCGAACGCGAAGCTGGTGGGGTGGTGTTCCTCGGTCCACAACGACGGGTAGGACTGGGGACTGCGGGCACAGGCCCCGCTTGCCGAGTCGTAGACGCCGGTGCCGACTCCGGAGGCGTAGGAGTCACCCAAGGCCACGTAGTCGACCGAGTAGGCGAATGGCACCTCGCGTGAGCGTTCGCTGCCGCCGCCCGAGATGGTGGCCTGGCTAGCGGCCGCCGTGGAAGCGGCACCCGTCAGCACCGTGACCACCATGCCAACAAGAGTGACTACTCTCAGTGACAGGCGGCGCGTCCTGTTTTCCTTGTCACCCGGTGACGTGCCCAGTTCAATCACAGCTCGTACCTCTCGGTCTCATCGTTGCTGGCCGCAGGCTTGTGGCGGCCGGACGCGCCGCGGGTTCGCGGCACTCGGTGAGGTCCCGGTAACAGGTCGTGCTGTGGACCTGCGGCGGACCGCTCCGACTGGGAATCGCCAGGCGGACGCGGACTGTTACGCGCTCGGTGCCGGGTGCGCACCCCGACGGCGCGCACTCCCCCGCAAGCCGCGTGCTAGCACCATGCGGCCAGAACCGTCGTGCAGCGTGCTTTCAGTACAGCGGTCAAATGCATCCGTAACGGCATTTCTCCGTTTCCGTAGCCGCACAGCGCTGTAACCGTAGCTTGATCGTCGAAAGTGAGGTGTGGCCGTGCGGTAGTGCAC
>JBOHFY010000286.1:0-3687 GCA_050699895.1 Pseudonocardiaceae bacterium | reverse complement strand
CGGGCGGTGGTGGAGGCCGCCGCGACCCAGACCATCGAGCGGGTCGGCCGCGCGCTGGGACCACGACCGCTGGCCACCGACGCCACGCACAGCCGCCGAATCACCGATCTAACCGTCTACCTGCGGCAAAGCCACGCCGAGCGGGACCTCGCCGTGCTCGGGGACCTCGCCGCCGGTGTCGAGGAGTGGCAGCCGTGGTGCGGCTGATCGAGGGCCTGGGCGCCCCGGAGTCAACGTGGCGGGCCTGGAGCGGGCTGGCCGCCCTGGACATCTTCGACCTGCACCCGCCGCCGGCCAGGGCCGTGGTCGTCGCCCCCCATCCCGACGACGAGGTGCTCGGGGTCGGCGGCACCCTGGCGCTGCTCACGACCGCCGGGGTGGGCGTGCGTGTCGTCGCCGTGACCGACGGCGAAGCCAGCCACCCCCACAGCCCGACCCTCACCCCGACGGCGCTGGCGCAAACCCGACGCGCCGAGCAGATCCAGGCCCTGGCGCGCCTGGGCCTGGATCGGGCTCAAGTTCACCGCTGCGGCCTGCCCGACGGGCACCTGGACCGTCACGAAGCCGGCCTGGCCGCCACCCTCACCGGGCTGCTCGACGAGCACACCTGGTGCCTCACCACCTGGGCACACGACGGGCACCCCGATCACGAAGCCGCCGGGCGCGCCGCCGCGAGGGCCGCGGGCGCCACCGGAGCCCGACTGCTGGCGTTCCCGGTGTGGGCCTGGCACTGGGCCCGGCCGGCGGACCCGCGGGTGCCCTGGAGGGCCGCCCGCCGGGTGCCGCTGCCCCCCACGGTCGCCCACGCGAAACGACACGCGGTGCGCGCGTTCGCCAGCCAGCTCGAGCCACTGTCGGCCCAGCGCGGCGACGAGGCGATCCTCGGGCCGCCCTCGGTAGCCCGACTCACCCGCGACTACGAGGTGATCCTGCTATGAACCCCAGCCTGCCGGCCGAGTACTTCGAGGGCCTCTACGCCACCGCCACCGACCCATGGGGGTTCACCACCCGCTGGTATGAACACCGCAAATACGCCTGTGCACTGGCGGCGCTGCCCCAGGCGCGGTACCGCTGCGGCTACGAGCCGGGCTGCTCGATCGGTGTGTTCACCGAGCACCTCGCGGCCCGCTGCGATGAGCTACTGGCCACCGACGTGGCCGAGGCGCCACTGCGTACCGCCCGTGATCGGCTGGCGCGCTTACCCCACGTGATCATCGAGCGTCGAGCAGTGCCCGAGGACTGGCCGCCGGGCAGCTTCGATCTCCTCGTGATCAGCGAGCTCGGCTACTACCTCGACCCCCTCGACCTGCACCGGCTGTGGGTCGCCGCCACCCACGCCCTGCAACCGGGCGGCACGCTGCTGGCCGTGCATTGGCGCCACCCCGTGGCCGACTACCCCCAGACCGGGGACGACGTGCACGCCGCCCTGGCCGCGCAGCCGGGCCTGGGCCGGCTCGTCGAGCACATTGAGGAGGATTTCCGGCTTGAAGTCTACCTCCGCACCCCTCCCGCCGTGCAATCGATCGCCACGCGGACCGGTCTGCGGTGACGCCCTCTGATCACCACTTCACCCGAGTGGGAGTCGTGGTGCCCGCGCACAACGAGGAGGAGCTCCTGCCGGGATGTCTCGCTGCGCTGCGCCGCGCCGCCGCCGCAGTCGACATCCCGGTTCACCTGCTGGTGGTCCTGGACGCGTGCAGCGACCGCACGATCGACGCCGCCGGCGACGCCGAGCTTCTCGCGGTGTGGGAACACAACGTCGGGGCCACCCGCCGCGCCGGCTTCACCCACCTGCTCCACGCGCTCGGCGCAGACCAGGTCTGGCTGGCGAGCACCGACGCCGACACCCGGGTGCCGAAGGGGTGGCTGGCCGACCAGTTGACCCATGCGCACCGCGGGGCCGACGCCGTGGCCGGCATGGTCAGCGTCGCCGACTGGAGCGAGCACCCACCCAACACCGCGGAGCGTTTCCGGCGGCTGCACCACCACGCCATGGGGCACCACCACGTGCACGGGGCCAACCTCGGGATATCCGCCCGTGGCTACCTCGCCGTCGACGGATTTCCCCCACTACCCACCCACGAGGACATCGCCCTGGTCACCGCCCTGAAACGCACCGGGCACCGGGTCCTGCACGCCGCCGACTCGCCGGCGATCACCAGCGCCCGCCGCCACGCCCGCGCCACAGCGGGCTTCGCCGATTTCCTCATCCAGCTCGCCGACCCCGACCCGGTCGGCTGACCCGGGCTCGGGGGCAGCTAAGGAAGCCGGGGGAGCTAGCGTGCGCGCTCATGGATGTGCGCCGGCAGGTTCCGCGCACCGACGCGGTGCTGGCCGCTCCGGCTATGGTCGCCGCCGCGCGGCGGTGGGGGCGCCAGCGGGTGAAGCGCGCAGTGCGGGCGGCTCAGCAGCGGGTCCGCGAGGGTGAACTGGCGCCAGCCGGCGTCGTCGCGGACGTGCTGGCCGCCTTGCCGGACACCGCGACGACGCTGCGCCCGGTGCTCAACGCGACCGGGGTGCTGCTGCACACCAACCTGGGCCGGGCGCCGCTGTCCCCCGCCGCGGTGCAGGCGCTGGCGGCAGCGGCCGGCACCACCGATGTGGAGCTCGATCTGGCCACCGGCGGGCGAGGGCAGCGAGGGGCCGGCGCGCTGGCCGCGCTAGCGGAAGCGGTGCCCTCGGCGGGCGGCGTCCATGTGGTGAACAACGGCGCCGCGGCGCTGGTGCTCGCCGCGACCGCGCTGGCGGCGGGTCGCGAGATCGTGCTGGCGCGCGGTGAGCTGGTGGAGATCGGCGACGGGTTCCGCATCCCTGAGCTGCTGGAGTCCACCGGTGCCCGGCTGCGGGAGGTCGGTACCACCAACCGGGTCACCCGCGAGGACTACGCCGCGGTGATCGGGCCGCCGACCGGGTTCGTGCTCAAGGTGCATCCGTCGAACTTCCGCGTCACCGGATTCACCTCCACGGTGGCGGTCACGGAGCTGACCGGGCTGGGCGTGCCCGTGGTCGTCGACATCGGCTCGGGGCTGCTCGCGCCGCACCCCACGCTGCCCGAAGAGCCCGACGCAGCCACCACGCTGGCCCACGGCGCGGACCTGGTCACGGCCAGCGGTGACAAGCTGCTCGGCGGTCCGCAGGCCGGCCTGCTGCTGGGCCGCGAGCAGCTGGTGACCCAGCTGCGCCGGCACCCGCTGGCTCGGGCGTTGCGGGTGGACAAACTCACCCTGGCCGCGCTGGAGGCCACCCTGCGGGGCCCCGCGACCCCCACCGCCCAAGCACTGGCCGCTGACCCGCACACGCTGCACCAGCGCGCGACGGTGATCGCGACGGCACTGGCCGCGCGCGGGGTGGACGCTACAGCGGTGACGTCGCGGGCCGCGGTGGGCGGCGGCGGCGCACCGGGGGTGACGCTGGACAGCGCCGCGGTCAGCCTGCCGGAGCGCTACGCCTTCCTGTTACGGGCCGCCCACCCACCGGTACTCGGCCGCGTCCAGGGCGGTCGCTGCCTGCTCGACCTGCGCGCGCTGCCCGCCGAGCACGACACCGCAGTGGCGGACGCGGTGCTGGCATGCATGTCGTAGCCACCGCGGGTCATGTTGATCACGGCAAGTCCACCCTGGTCCGCGCGTTGACCGGGATGGAACCAGACCGCTGGGCGGCCGAGCGCCAGCGGGGGATGACCATCGA
>JBOHFY010000285.1:0-8305 GCA_050699895.1 Pseudonocardiaceae bacterium | reverse complement strand
CCTCAGGCGGTCTGGGCGTCGACATCAAGGAGCCGGGCCACAGTCCGGTGGTCGGCTCGATGCACGATTCCAGTACCGCGGCTATACGCGTAGCGAGATCCTCCCGGAGATCCAGCAGGTCGTCCTCCTCCCCCGAGGAGTCGTCGATCACCACCACACCGCCGTCCAGCGCACGCAGTGCCGCTGCCCTCAGCGCGGCTTCATCGCACACGGTCACGTCAGCGACGACCGTCCGGGCGTAGGTCTCCCGCGTCCTGCCCCGGCCGGAGCCAGCCGGTGCCTCGCGGCGTGGCATATCGAACAGCCTTGGTTGGTCGTGCATCGAACTCCTCAGATAAGCGGCAAGTTCACTAGCATGCCGTCAGCACGCTGCGGCGTGGCATCACAGCTCGTCGAACTCGCCCGCTGGCAGGTCCGACCATGACAGGAGGGCGTCAGGCTCGTCAAGAAACCATGCATATGACTTTCTTGCTAACACCGGCAAGGCCCGCTTCGCCTCGGCGCTGGTGCGTGAAGTGAAGGCGGTGAGAAACTGGCATCGCTCCTCGGGTATCCCGTGATTGGTCGCCCACGCGACCATGGTCTGGCGTCGTTCCTCCGTCACGGGCCCGGCTGAGGCCACGACCTCGACCAGCCAAAGCGACTCTTGGCCAGCGAGGTTGGCGATAAGGCAGTCGGGTAGAAAGCGTTGCTGATCAATACTCAGGCCCAGGATCGTGAGGAGCTGACCATCGAGTCGTTGACCTTCTCGCCCGACTGACTAATGAAGACGACAACGGGATCGTCGAGCATCTTCGTCCACTCCTCGATAACGCCCTTGAGGATGACGCTGCTCTGGCCCGGCAATAGCTTTCGCGAGCCGCCACCGGGCAAGTTTATCGCAATAGCGTGGCCAGCTCGGGCTGCAGCGCGAGCGCGTTGCGCGCGCAGCCGAGCCGTCATAGTCAGGTTACGATCTTGCCACTCACGTATCCTCTGCGCGAGATCGTCACCCGCCAGGGCGGGATCGAGGAGCTTCGCGAAGTCCGGCGCCAGCGAGTAGCGGCCACGGCTCGAGGTTGCCGGTACCGACTCGTCGAGGAGAAGGGCGCCGTTCCCGCGCCACGCCGGGAAGGTCTCGTCCCGCACGCCCTCTCGACTGTTAGTCGCGTACCAGGTCGCCTTGTCTGACTCACCCCAGCTGTCCAGGAGTTCCGTGACGGCTTTGCCTCCTCGCTTGGCCGCTTCGTACCAGGCAAGGCGTTCCGCAGGGTGCCTATGACGCGCCACGGCGCCGCTCATCCCCACGACCATCGCTGGCCGCACCGGCCTTTGTTGATCTATCGAACCGACATACATGAGGGTGAAGGCAGCCGCCGCCGCTATCTCGCCGCAGGTAGCACCGGTACCCGTCAGTGAGGCTGGCATCACGAGCTCAAGACGAGCCTTGTAGTCCGACCGGCCCTCAAGTAGGGCCGGAAGATATGCGAGCTGAAACGTCACGACTCCGCTCTGTAGTAGCTTTCGATCTCTTGGGCAAGTCTCTCACCGTCATACAGCGCCCAGCTCAGCAGCGTGCGCTGGTCTGGCAACGGCATGGCGGCCAACTCGTAGGCAGATATCGCCACAGACCCGGTATGACACCGGTACAGACGGTCGAACGTGGCCGAATCCAGTAGCGCCACCAACAGCCGTGCCGTGAGCGGGGACTCGGGATCGATGCACGTCAGTACGTTGATGTGATTCTCTACGACGACGCGCCCCCCCCCACTGTTCAAGGCAGGTAGCGTCGAGCTCTGCCGCGACCAGCCGTCGCGGTTGTTCGGGGGCGGTAGTCCGCTGGAGGAGCACCGCAGGGCGATCGAGGACGAGTGTGCGATCGTCGCCCGGACGCAGTTGAAGCCACCGCTGCGGCTCGCGAGCTCGTGCGGGACGAGGTCTTCCGCCGTCCAGATCAGCTGCCCATATAATCTTGATGCTGCCTTCGCGGCGACGGGAAGAGATGCGATCTTTGGCCCGGTTCCACACGAGAGGCCCCGTGCTGACCTTCCACCCGTAGTCGGGCAGACGTGCGCTCAGGGTCGTGGCGCGGCGAACCAGCGGCGCATCGGAAGCCTCGCGGGGCAGCGACCAGGGCAGGTCGGGCAGCTCCGGGGGGCGAGCCGTGCCGATGGACACCCGGGTGGAGTGCCCGTTCACGGTAAGGACGTCACATCGAACGTCCCGCAGCCGCTCGCCGCGCACAAAGGTAGCCAGCAGAGTCTCCTGGAGGACCCCAGTCGAGAAGACATCGCTGCGCTCGCGCACGTAGGTGACGTGATGCAACGGAGCTTCGGCCGCGAGATGCGCTCGCAGCCGCTGGAAGTAGGAGCCACCCAACCAGCCCGCAGGCACCAGCGCGGCGAGTACGCCACCCTGTCTGAGCTGGGAAACGCCAGCGGCCATGAACAAGCCGTACCGGTTGGCATGGCCGTAAACGGCGTGCGACCAGCGGAGACGCTCTTGATCGTCAAGACGAATTCGCCCATACGGCGGGTTCATCAGCACGGTGGCCGCCAGCGGTTCCTGCGCTTGCAGACCGTCACCGACGTGGAGAAGCGCTGGCAGCGACCGTCGCCGGTCGGGGGGCACCCGCGCCCACCAAGGCAGGAGGACCGAGGCCAGCGCGACATTCCCCAACCACACCGCTGCCTCGTCGAGATCACGTCCGGCGACCGCGCTGGCTACCTCCGCCAGAACAACCTCGGGCTGGGCGCCATCGCAGGCCCTGAGCCACGATCGCAACGGCGGTAGCAGCAGTGCACCCGCTCCGCAGGCAGGATCGAGCACGAGCCCGTCACTGTGCCCGTCAACGGTGGCCTGGGCCTGGTGCCACAGTGCCTCGGCAAGCGAGGGGGGGTGTAGTGCCGGCCAGTATGGCTGCGGACGGTCGCGTCCAGGGCGGTCACGTACGCGTCACCAACCTGCTCAGGTGTCGCGTCGAGCAAATCCACTCGGTGCTCAATCCTTGACAGGGACGCCACGTTGACGGGCGCGTCAGTGGCTACGGCGTGTTCGACGTCGAGGCACGCGCCGCTGAGACCGGCGTCGGCTGCCCGGCACGCCCACCAGGCGGGAACGGTCGCGAGCACGGCCAGCGCGCCATCGGACAGTGTGCTGCCGGCTGGGGTCAGCCCACGCCGACGACCGCGATTCGGGTTCAGCGCGATCGCGTCAACGCTCACTCGTCACGCTCCTCAGGGCCATGGGCTCGCATCCATCCTCATGCCGAGTCTGCGGGCCAGGCCGACAACGTGGTGGAGGCTCGCCGGGCACTCGGCACAGCAGACTCTATTGGGCGCCCGGCATACCACACTCGACCAGCCGCTGCCCGCCGGTTAGCCGCGTGCCATGGCCCCCACAACCAGCAATGGCTCAGCACCTGTCACGACCGCCTGGGGCCGTGGGACGTCCGGCAGTTCGTGGGAGAGATCCTGCTCGCAGGCGAAGAACCGCACGAAGGCTCGGCGCTGGTGCGTGACGTGGTCGCGGATCGTGCCGCGCAGCATCGGGTAGCGGGCCTCGAGCGCATCCAGGACCGAGCGCTGCGTGGCCTGACCCGCAACGTGCAGCTGCACCTCGCCGTCGACGTGCTCGAGTGTCCGCAGATGCGCCGGAAGTCCGATGCGGATCATCATATGGGAACGACGTAGATGGTGTCCGGCTCGTGCGCGTGCACGTCGATCGGGAACCCGAAGTCGGTCGGCAGGTTGCCACTGATCTCGTGCCACGACTCGCTGGCGTCGTCGCTGCGCGTCACGTCCCAGTGCTTCTGCATGAACAGCACATCCGGGCGCGACGGGTGCATCGCGAGGCGGTGCACGCAGTGGCCGACCTCGGCAATCGGGTCGGGGATGCCTACGGAGTGCAGGCCGCAGTTCGCCGGGTGCCACGTCTTGCCGGCGTCGTCAGTGCGGAATACGCCCGCAGACGACATGGCCGCGACGGATCCGTCCGGGGTTGCTCGGATGCTGAATAATCTTGTGCAGGCACATCCCACCGGCACCTGGCTGCCAGGATGGCCCTGAGTCGTGGCCGCGCAGCCCGGACAGCTCCTGCCAGCTCTGCCCGCCGTCGAGCGAGCGGAACAGGGCCGCGTCCTCCACCCCGGCGTAGACGGTGTCCGGATCGGTCAGCGACGGCTCAAGATGCCAGACTCGGGCGAACTCCCAGGGGTGCGGTGTGCCGTCATACCCAGGACGAACGCGCCCTCGCGGGTCTCCCCACCAGCACCCGTACTCCGCTCACCTGTGCTCCTTTCCTAGCCTCGTACCGGCCTTCACGGGCAGCTTCGCCACGATAGGCGACCAACCGGCGTGACCGACCAGCACCATCACCTTCTGGGGTCCATCCACGAGTCCCGTTGGGCTGGGCCGCCGCGGAAAGTTGATCGTGGTGGTCTATCGGTGTTGCTTGCACATAGCGACGACCGGCGCCTGTTCCCGGTGACGGGTGCAGTGCCGTCCCGCAAGGTAGCCAGCCGGAACCGCGCCTGGCCTCGGGGACGGCTTGGGGGCCGGAAAATGTCAGACCTGGTGTCTAGGGTGCGGAGTGTGACGGTCCGGCAGCTGCTTCCCGAGGGTCTGGCGCAGATGGCGCCGGGCCCGGAGCTGGGTGTGCTGCTCGGCGGGCTCACCATGTCCGTCTTGACCGGGACCGATCTGGTGGAGGTGCTGCGCGCCCGCGCTCGGCAGCTGTCTCATGAGCAGGCTCAGCTGCTGGCGGCGATGGTGGAGGTCGGGTTGTGTGACCCGCACGCCGGGACCGATGAGGTGGCCCGGCTGGCGCAGGCCCCGGACTACGCTGCGGACGAGATCCGGGCGGCGCTGTCCTGGACCCGCAATGCCGCCTACCGCGAATATCACTTCGCCGAGGCCCTCCTGACGCGGCTGCCCGCGGTCTTCACCGCCCTGGACACCGGGGCGATCTGCCGCGGCAAGGCGTGGCTGTTCACCGAGTTGTGCGCCCAGTTGACCGACGAACAGACCCAGGTGGTGTGCGAGCGGCTGCTCCCAAACGCCGCCCGGCTCACCACCGGCGAGCTTGCGGCGCGGATCAAGAAGCTAGCGCTGGCGCTGGATCCCGAGTGGGCAGCCCGCCGGTATGCCAGCGCGGTGCGGGACCGGGACGTGATCGGATACCTCGACGAGGACGGCACCGCGACCGTCACCGGGCGCAAGCTACCCGCCGACCAGGCAGCTGCCGCGTGCGCCCGGATCGAGGACCTCGCCAAGGCCGCGAAACGCGCCGGGCACCCCGGGCGGATCGGCCCCCTGCGAGCCGATATCTACGTCGGCCTGCTCGAAGGGCGCTGGCAGCAACTGACCCGAGCCCAGATCATCGCCGACCTGTTGGCCCATGCCACCCCCGATGACACCACCCCGCAGGACCCCACCCCAGAGCGCATCTCGGACGACGATCCTGCTACCAGGGCCCCAGCCGGCGGTAACACGGTGACTGAAGATAACCCGGTAGCCGAAGATAACCCGGTAGCAGACGGTGACCAGGTAGTCAATGGTGCAGGCGACGGTGACGCCGGCCCCGCTGCGGACGCCCTGGATAACGAGGATGCCCCGGCTGACGGGGATAGCGGGGATGGTGCGGAGCAACACACCGCACGAGAGCGGGTGGGGGTGGAGCTGCGAGTGGGGCTGTCCACCCTGCTCGGGCGCGACCGGCACCCCGGGGAGATCCCCGGATGGGGGCCGGTCACCGCCGAGACCGCCCGCACTATCGTGGCCGCCCAGCGCACCGGGGAGTGGCGCTACGCCATCACCGACCCCGGGGGGCAGCTGATCTTGGCTGGGATCACCCGCCGTCGCCCCGCGATCCCCGAGGGCAGCGGGCTCGGGGCGGGGTTCCCGGCCGCAGGCGAAGCACTGGCGCCAGGGCGAGGTGGGATCGTGGAGCTGCACATCCCCGCCGCCCTGCTCACCGAGCTGGCCACGCATCCCGACGCCTGCGGCGCGGACGGCGAATGGGCCGCAGTGATAGCTGATCTCGCCGCCCAGTACACCACCAGCCACACCCAGGACACCACCAGCCACACCCAGGACACCGGGGGTGCTCGGGGCACACCGGGGCAGGACCCAGCCGCCCGGTTCGCCGGAGCGGTGCTGCGGCGGCACGTCCAGATCCGCGACCGGGTCTGCGTGCACCCCGGCTGCCGCTGCCCGGCCCGCCACGCCGACCTCGACCACACCGTTGACCACAGTCACGGCGGGGCCACGGCTGAGGCCAACTCCGGTCCGCTGTGCAGGCACGACCACCGGCTCAAACACGCCGGGGGCTGGCGGCTGAGCCAGCCCGAGCCCGGGCATTTCGTCTGGACCAGCCCGTTGGGCAGGATTTACCACACCCGGCGCCAGCCCATCACCACCGGCCTGCCCGGCCCGCGACCGCGCTCCGAGCAGTACCCCGACTATGCACCGCCGGTCACCGTCGACGAGAACTGGCCAATCCTGTACCGGCCACCACCCAAGCCTGACTCCCCATCTCCACCGGCGCGGGTCATCGACCCCGACGACCCACCGCCCTTCTGAGCTGCGGTAGTTCAGTCACGTGTTATCGGCCGGTCGCGACCGGCCGATAACACGTGGATTGCCGTGTGCTGCCAGGTCTACGACTTGCTACTCGCGACGCGGAACGTCAAGGTTTCACGGACTTCGCCGAACACGAAGGACTTGCCATCGCCACGGCGTAAAGAACATCGGCTGCACCAAGGGACGCCAGCTGCTCGACGCGCAACGCCGTCTCGGGTGCCGGGATCGGCTACGGCGATGAGATGGCTGACGCCCCGCATGCTCGGATCACGAGGAACCTTCGCGACAAGACCGGACCCATTCCTCCAGTTCGCTCGGCGGCTCGTCATGGCCGAGGGCCCGCAGGTCGAGGGCGAGGTTGGTGGCCGATTCCACGGTGTGGGGATGGCTGTCGCCGAGAACCTGGCGGCGGAGGGCAAGGGTGTCCTCGTCGAGCTGGCGGGCCTGCTCGTGCTGCCCCAGCTCCCGCAGGCAGGCTGCGAGATTGGTGGCAAAACGCAGGGTGTCGGGGTGATGGTCGCCCAGGATCCGGCGGCAGCGGGTGAGGGTGTCCTCGGCAAGCTGGCGAGCCTGCTCGTGCTGCTCTAACCCCCGCAGGCAGGTGACGAGGTGGTTCGCCGAGCGCAGGGTGTCGGGGTGGTCATCGCCCAGGACCCGGCGGGAATGCATGAGGATGTCCTCGGCAAGCTGGCCAGCTTGCGCATGCTGCCCCAGCTCCCGCAGGGCGGCGGCGAGGTGGTTGGCCGAGTTCAGGGTAAAAGGGTGATTGTCGCCCAGAACCTTGCGGCGGCGGGCCAAGGTGTCCTCGCTAAGCTGGCGAGCCCGCTCGTAATACCCCAGCTGCCGCAGGTAGACAGCAAGGTTGTTGGCTGAGGTCAGGGTGTCGGGGTGGTCGTTGCCTAGGACCTCGCGGCGGCGGGTCAGGGTGTCCTCGTCGAGCTGGCGGGCCTGCTCGTACTGGCCCAGCGACCACAGGTATGCGGCGAGGTCGCCGACCGATTCCAGGGTGCGGGGGTGGTGGTCGCCCAGGACCTTGCGGCGGCGGGTCAGGGTGTCCTCGCCAAGCTGGTGGGCCTGCTTGTACTGCCCCAAGTCAAACAGATCACCGGCGAGGTTGTTGGCCGATTCCAGGGTGTCGGGGTGGTCAGCACCCAGCCGGGAGCGGCGCAGATCCAGGGCGTGTTCGAACAAGGACCGGGCAGGGCCGGGTTCCCCCCGGATCCGCAAATATGACGCGGCGCAGTCGAGTAGCCAGGCCACGTCCGGCTCCGCCGCAGTGAGGTTGCGGCGGGGGTCGGTGGCGACCAGGACATGCGGGAGGAGCTGACTCCAGACCGGCCAGCCCTGCGGGTTGTTCCGCGGGTCGTCCGGAACCGCGCCACGCAGCAGCCCGACGGCGAGGGTGGGAAAGTCGGGTTGCTGGTGGGGTTGGGTGCGCACGATGGCGGCGAGCAGCCGGTGCAGCTGCAGGGCGCCGGGCTCGACGCGGGCCAGTCCGTGCTGGCGTAGCAGCCCAGTCAACCCGGCGAAGGCGAGCGGATCCGCGGCTGCGGTCGCGAGGGGGTCGGGCAGCTGGGTGGGGTGGGTGGTGAACAGGGTCAGGGGGATCGGTTCCGGTGCCAGGTAGGCGGCCAGGGTGAGCAGCTGCAGCGCGGCCGGGGACTGGGCGGCGAGCCGGTCGAGGGCGATCTGGACGCTGGCGGCCAGCGACACCGGGTAGGTCACCGGGGTGCCGTGGGTCAGCA
>JBOHFY010000284.1:0-5389 GCA_050699895.1 Pseudonocardiaceae bacterium | reverse complement strand
CGGTAGTGCACGGCCACACCTCACTTTCGACGATCACCAGTGGGCACCGGTCGTGATACCGCGCAGGTAGTGAGCCATCTGCGCTGCCTGCCCTCCCGTACGTGGCACGATCACTCGACCCCCGTATGCGGGTGGCACTGGACTGTAGGCCCGCAGGGTTAACGCACAGAGCGAAGGTTGCGCGAGACGCTCGAACTGAGTGACAAGAACCTTATTCGGACCCGGGTGTGAGGTGATGGGAACCTGGCGTGCCGCGGGGGGCGGTGTGCTCGGCGTGCACGGCGCGCAGGGCGCGGATGTCCCGCACGGCATGTCGGCCATCGGCGGACTGGATCGCCATTACCGCGATGTACTCATCGTCGGGCAGCTCAAGGCGGGCCCACGGGGCACCGTCGGGAAAGGACACCCGGAGCACCAGCTCCCAGGGCAGCGTGCGGGTCCCCAGCAGGTTGCGCACCTCCACGCCCTCGGCGCCGGCGCGCACCCGGGGACGGGCGAACAACAGAGCCGCACCGGCGAGCAACAGCCCCACCAGCATCATGGCCACCTGGTCGGAGAACCGGAAGTAGACCCCGGTCGGCGTGCGCCGCAGCAGCGCCGCGACCACGGTGAACACCGCGACTAACAACACCGCGGCGACCACCGCGACGCGACGGACTTTGCGCGGCCGGGCCTCGAACACTGTGGTGGTCATGTCTCCTCCCGCCGAGCTCGGCGCAGCCCGCGCAGCACCAGAGCCGTCTGCAACGCGGCGACGCAGGACTGGAAACCCTTGTCCTCCGAGGAGGAGGGCAGCCCGCACCGGTCCAGGGCCTGCTCCTCGGTGTCGCAGGTGAGCACACCGTTGCCGACCGCGACCCCCTCGTCCAGCGCGACCCTGGTGAGCCCGGCGGTGACCGCGTCGCAGACGTAGTCGAAGTGCGGGGTACCACCGCGGATCACCACCCCGAGCGCGAGCACAGCGTCGTGCCGGCGGGCCAGTTCCTGGCACACCACGGGCAGCTCAACGGCCCCCGGCACCCGCACCACCGTCGGCTCGGCGATCCCGGCTTCGGCGGCGGCGGCACTCGCCCGGTCCAGCAACGCGGTGGTGATGTGCTCATGCCAGCGAGTCGCGGCGATGCCCAGTCGAAGCTCGCCGCAGCGCGGCACCTCCAGCGCTGGCTGGCCGGTACCGCTCATGGCCGCGCTCGCTCGGTGCGGGCCGCACCCGTGGGGTCCAGGCCGTCGAGATCGTGGCCCATCCGGTCACGCTTGGTGCGCAGGTAGCGCAGGTTCTCCGGGTTCGGTCGAATGGGCAGCGGAACCCTCCCGGTGATCGTCAGGCCGTAACCTTCCAGGCCGGCCCGCTTGGCTGGGTTGTTGGTCAGCAACCGCATTGAGCGCACTCCCAGATCCACCAGGATCTGCGCGCCGGTGCCGTAGTCGCGGGCGTCGGCGGGCATGCCCAGGGCGAGGTTGGCGTCCACGGTGTCGGCGCCGGCATCCTGCAGCTGGTAGGCCTGCAGCTTGTGCATCAGCCCGATGCCGCGGCCTTCGTGACCCCGCACGTAGAGCACCACCCCGCGGCCTTCAGCAGCGACGGCGGCAAGGGCCGCGTCCAACTGCGGGCCGCAGTCGCAGCGCAGCGAGCCGAGCACGTCCCCGGTGAGGCATTCGGAGTGTACCCGCACCAGCACGTCGGCTCCATCTCCGATCTCCCCAGCAATCAGCGCGATGTGCTCGACCCCGTCGAGCAGCGAGTCGAACCCGATCGCGGTGAAATCCCCGTGCGCGGTCGGGATCCGGGCCTGCGCGACCCGTTCCACCTGCTTCTCGAACCGCCGCCGGTAGGCGATGAGATCCGCGATGGTGATCAGCATCAGGTCGTGCTCGGCGGCGAAGACCTCCAGCTCGTCGCGGCGGGCCATCTCGCCGGGATCCTTCACCGAGACGATCTCGCACAGCGCCCCGGCCGGCGGCAGCCCGGCCAGCCGAGCCAGGTCCACCGCGGCCTCGGTGTGCCCGGGGCGGCGCAGCACCCCACCCTCCTTGGCCCGCAGCGGCACGACGTGACCCGGGCGGGCGAAGTCGATCGACTTGGCGTCTGGATCGGCCAGCAACCGGATGGTGCGAGCCCGGTCCGCCGCCGAGATCCCGGTCGTCACGCCCTCGCGGGCGTCCACCGTGACGGTGTAGGCGGTGCCCCGTTTGTCCTGGTTGGTGTGAAACATCGGCGGCAGGTCCAACCGGTCGCAGTCCTCCCCGGTGAGCGCCGCGCAGACGTACCCCGAGGTGTACCGGACCGTGAACGCCAGCAGCTCAGGAGTGGCCCACGCCGCGGCGAAGATCAGGTCTCCTTCGTTCTCGCGTTCCTCGTCGTCCACCACGATCACCGGGCGCCCGGCCGCCACGTCGGCGATCGCCCGATCGATACCAGCAAAGACACTACCGGTCACCGCGTCCTCCCTTTTTCTCATCATCCACGCAAACATCATGTCCCAGCTCCGCCGCTACGGGGGCACGATATGGGCAGGTGCACACGGCGACGTGTGAGCCTTGCCCCCGTGCTCTGGGCTCCCGGCGGCTGTGCCGGCCCACAACCCATCGGCGGTGCGACCCTGCCAGCACGCCACAGGCAACCGTGCCCACCCTGCCGCTCACGCAACAGCGCGCTCCACCCCGGAGCACCGCAACGACACTCACAGATCTACCGACCGCACCGTGGGAAAAGTGCTATAGCTCCGGCGTGAGCAAAGAACAGCGACGTCTCTACATATGCCCGCAGTGCAACGGCGCCCGGGTGATCCCGAAGTGGCAACAAGCGAACCTCACGGACCACCCGGAGGTAGCGGAAATCCAGACCACCGAGCTCTGCCCAACCTGCGACGGCTCCGGGCAGATCCTCGGGCAACCGACTTAACCGTCTACCTACACTGGTCACATGCCGCGCACCGCGATCCTCTACGCCCGGTCACACCGCCGCGACAACCTCGACCGACAAGTCCGGGAACTAGAGGACTGGTGCGACCGTGCCGGCGTCGTACCGATTGACACAGTCGCGGAAGTCGCGCTCGGCATCCGCGCCTCGAGACGGTGCCGCGCGATCCTCGCTGACGTCGCCGCCGGCCGAGCGGACCTCATGCTCATCCGCGACGTCACCCGCCTGTCCGAGAACCCCGACCAACTCCAGCAGATCATCAACCAGCACCGGCACCGGATCGCCATCAGCCGAGACGACCTAAACCACTCCCGGTAACAGCGCCGCACGCTTACCTGCAGTAACCCGGTCCAGGTGGCATCATGACTGGTCAGACGCAAGATAACCCGACACCAACCGCTCAACGTATTTCGCGATCACGTCGACCTCAAGGTTCACCAGCTCGCCGGGGCGTCGCAGGCCCAGGGTAGTCAGCTGCTGAGTGGTCGGGATGAGCCCCACCGAGAACTGGTCGGCGCCCACGTTGATCACGGTGAGCGAGACCCCGTCCACGGTGATAGACCCTTTCTCCACCACGTAGCGGGCCAGCTCCGTGGGTATCCCGATCTGGATCAGCTCCCATGGTGCCGATTCATCCAGCGCGGCGTCTTGCGGCACGGTGCGGGACAGCAGGGTCCCGGCGCCATCGACGTGCCCTTGCACCAGGTGCCCACCGAGGCGGGCACCCAGCTTCGCCGCTCGCTCCAGGTTCACCCGGTCGCCGATGCGGGCCGTACCAAGACTGGAGCGACGCAGCGTCTCGCCGATCACGTCGGCGGTGAACATCTCACCATCGACGTCGACCACGGTCAGGCACACCCCGTTGACCGCGATCGAGTCGCCGGGCCGGGCATCAGAGCTGGCCAGCGACCCGCGCACAGTGAACAGTGCCGCGTCGGGCCGCTCGTCCCGGCCGAGCAGCTCCCCCAGTTCTTCGACAATGCCGGTGAACACCGCTCAGCCCTCCCGGGAGGTGCTCACCGGCCACCACACGCGCGGGCCTGAGCCCGGAGCGACTCGACCGCCAGTGCTGGGTCACCAGCTCCGTACACCGCCGAGCCGGCGACGAAACAGTCCACCCCGGCCGCCGCGGCGGCCTCAATAGTGTCGGCGTTGATGCCCCCGTCGATCTCCACCAGCACGGTGAGGTGCCCGGTGTCCACCAACCGCCGCGCGGTGCGCACCTTGTCCAGCACCTCGTGGATGAACGACTGCCCGCCGAAGCCGGGCTCCACACTCATTACCAGCAGCGTGTCGTAGTGCCGCAGCGCCTCCACCCAGGGCTCCAGCGGGGTCTTGGGTTTGATCGACAGGCCGGCCTTGGCCCCGGCCGCGCGCAGATCCCTCGCCAGCTTCACCGGGTCCCGCGCGGCCTCGGCGTGCACGGTGACGTTGTAGCAACCCGCTTCGGCGTACCCGATCGCCCAGCGATCCGGGTTATCAATCATGAGGTGGCAGTCCATCGGGATGTCGGTGTACTTCATCAGACTCTCCACCACCGGAAGGCCCAGGGTGAGGTTGGGCACGAAGTGCCCGTCCATGACGTCGACGTGCAGCCAGTCCGCACCCGGCACCGCGTTGACCTCATCAGCGAGCCGGGCGAAGTCAGCGGCCAGCAGGGACGGCGCGATCATCGGCTGGTGCGGCACGGTATACACCGTATCGCGCCTGGCCACCGCAGGCTAACCACCCGTGAGTGGCAAACCGTGTTATAGCACTCAATGCCACTCACGAGCGGTTCCGACCCGGAACTGCAACTGGTCCCCGGCAACGCTCACGCGGACGTCCTGGCCGTCTCTGAGATCACCGGAAAGCAGCATGCGGGACAGTGTCCGGTCCAGTTCACGTCCGATCGCTCGGCGCAGCGGCCGGGCCCCGAACTCGGGCTGGTAACCACGGCCGGCGATCCAGTCGATGGCGTCCTCGTCGAGGTGCAGGGTGATGTCCCGCGCGCGCAGCCGCTGTCGAGTCTGCTCCAGCAACAGCTCGGTGATCGTGCGGAGCTGCGGCCGGTCGAGGCCCCGGAACAGCACGACCTCGTCGATCCGATTGAGGAACTCCGGCCGGAAATGCCTCCGCACGCTGGCCATCAGCGGTTCCCGCACCTCTTCAACTGACAGCCCGGCGCTGGTCGCGGCCAGCAGCGCCTCGCCGCCGAGGTTGCTGGTCATGATGATCACGGTGTTAGCGAAGTTCACGGTCCGGCCCCGGGAGTCGGTAAGCCGGCCGGCGTCGAAGACCTGCAGCAGGATGTTCGAGACGTCGGAGTGCGCCTTCTCGATCTCGTCCAGCAGCACCACCGTGTACGGGGTGCGGCGGACGGCGTCGGTGAGCTGGCCGGCCTCCTCGTGGCCGGCGTAACCGGGTGGCGCGCCGATGAGCCGCGACACCGTGTGCTTGTCCTGGAATTCGCTCATGTCGATGCGGACG
>JBOHFY010000283.1:0-2546 GCA_050699895.1 Pseudonocardiaceae bacterium | reverse complement strand
GTCGAGGCGCGGGTCGACGGTGGGTTGCGCCGCCCGCTGTCGGCCGCGCTGCACCGCGCGGTGCGGGATCTCGCGCTGCGCCATCGAGCCCCGGATCGAGTCACCGAGGTGCTCGGGGTGCTCAAGGCCTTCGCGCTGCGCGCCACACCGCCCGAGGCCAAGCTGCGGGATCGCTGGCAGCCCGGCATCGACGCGCCAGCCGTCGCGGGCCGGGCCGACTCTGGAGATATCGAGATTGACCTGGTGGAGCTGTTCACCGAGGTCGCCGAGCTGGCCGCCGACGTCGGCACCGGGGTGGCGCTGCTGATTGATGAGATGCAGGACGTCGCGCCCGATGACGTCTCCGCGCTGTGCGCCGCGTGTCACGAGTTGTCCCAGTCTGGGGCGCCGCTGGTGGTGGTCGGTGCCGGGTTGCCGCACCTGCCGGCGGTGCTCAGCGTGTCGAAGTCATACTCCGAGCGATTGTTCCGCTACGTGCGGATCGACCGGCTGGACCGCGCCGACGCCGACCGCGCGGTGGTCGCGCCGATCGAGCGGGAAAACGCCGCGATCACCTCTGACGCGCTGGACACACTGTTCGAGACCTCCGGCGGCTACCCCTACTTCGTGCAGGCCTACGGCAAGGCCGCCTGGAACGCCGCTCCCGCGTCGCCGATCGAGGTCCTCGACGTCCAGGTGGCCGCACCCGAGGCCGAGAGCGAGCTCGCCGTCGGGTTCTTCGGGTCCCGGTTCGAGCGGGCCACTCCGGCCGAGCGGGAGTACCTGCAGTCGATGGCCGAGCTCACCGGCGGCCGGGACGAGCCGGTCGGCACCACCCAGGTGGCCGACGCGCTCGGGCGCCGGGCCTCGTCGCTGTCCCCAGCCCGGGACAGCCTGCTCAAGAAGGGGCTCGTCTACTCCGGGGAACGCGGGCAGATCGCCTTCACCGTCCCACACTTCGGACGTTTCCTGCTCGGTACACCGGCCGGCTGATCACCCCACCCTCCCCGAACGAGTGAATCGGCGGCGGGTCGGCCAGCGCGTGTAACACCGCCGTGGGGTGTGGCGATGACACTGATAGCCCCGTGATGCTGTTGGACCCCCGACCCGGCAGCCTCACGGGGCTTCCTCGTGTCACGAGGCATCCCAGGGGCGGGCCGTGCTGAGCAGCGCCAACGGCAGGACGTACCCTCTCCGGGTGTCCGAAAGCAAGCTCGAGATCCAGATGCTCCACGACCGGGTGATCGTGCGCCGGGTGGGCGAGGGCGGCGAGCGCCGCAGCAGCGGGGGAATCCTCATTCCGGCGACAGCCCAGGTAGCCAAGCGGTTGTGCTGGGGTGAGGTGTACGGCGTCGGTAACCACGTCCGTACCGTCCAGGTCGGTGACCGGGTGTTGTTCAATCCGGACGACCAGTTCGAAGTTGAAGTGCACGGGTGCGCCTACCTGGTCATACGGGAAAGAGACCTGCAGGCGATAGCCAGTGAGCGCACCGAGCACGGAACAGGCCTGTATTTGTGAGGCCACCCGCCGAACCGGCGCGGCCCGAGTCGTGGCCGTTGTTCGACGACCCGGCCCGAGCCGACGCCGAGCGCACAACCGAGATCCCCACGGCGCCCGCGCACCGGTCGGAGCGCAGGCGTGCCGCGCACCGCGGTCGGGCACCGCGGCGGGTGGGCATCGCCGCGGTTGCCGTATTCGGGCTGCTAGCGCTGGTCTATGGCATCGACCTCGCGAGGTCCTCCGGCGCGGTGCCCCGCGGCGTCACTGTCGCGGGCGTGCCCGTCGGCGGGATGGCCCGGGACGCGGCGCAGCGGCTGCTGCGGGCGCGGCTCGAGCCAGCACTGAGCCAGCCGATCGCGCTGCGCGTGGGTGACGTCGATGCCACCGTGGAGCCCAGCCGGGCCGGTCTCACCCCGGATTGGGCCGCCACCCTCGCTCAGGCAGGCACGCAGCCGCTCAACCCATGGACCCGCCTGGTCTCGCTGTGGCGGACCCGGCCGGTCGGTGTGGTCACCGTCTCAGACCGGGCGGCTCTCACCGCGGCCCTCCAGCAGCTGCGCGGCCACACCGACCGGGAGCCAATCGAGGGCACTATCCGCTTCGCTGGCGCCCGGCCGGTTCCGGTCTACCCACGCCCCGGCCAGCGCCTGGACGTCCCCGCCGCCACTGACCGCATCCTCGCGGTCTGGATGCACGGCGGCACGGCGCACGCCCCGGTGACGACCCCGGTCAGCACCCCCGTGACGATCCAGCCGGTGCGCACCACCGCCGAGGGAATCCGGGCGGCACTGCACGACATCGTCGAGCCCGCGGTGTCCGCCCCGGTCAGGGTCGCCGGTGACGGCCACGACGCCGTGCTCACGCCGGAGGTCATCGCGGCGGCGCTGCGGTTCGCTCCGGACAGCCAGGGTGGCCTGACCACCACTATCGACAATCCCACGGTGATCGCCGCGCTGAACCCGCAGCTCGCCTCGACCCAACGGCCAGGCAAGAACGCCGAGATCCTGATCCAGGATGGCGCGCCGGTGGTGCTGCCCTCGGTCGACGGCCGCGGCATCGACTGGGC
>JBOHFY010000282.1:0-2659 GCA_050699895.1 Pseudonocardiaceae bacterium | reverse complement strand
CGGTTCCGGCAGATCGTCGAGGACCATGGCTCGTTGCTGGTCTAGCCCGAGCTGTAGGCAGGTGGGGGAGCGCCAGAGGGCGGCGCGGCCCGGCGCGAGCCGCAGCCGTTCGGGAAGCGAAGTCATGCCCACAATCCTGGATCACCCACCCCGGCGGCTCAACTGCCTGTCCACAGGTTGTCCCCAGTTGTGGACAAGTTGTGGGTGACGATTACTCCGCAGGGCCTGTGGGTGGATCATCACCCGATGCTTCGGGGGGTATTTGCTCGCGGGGGGCGTCCGCCGCGGTGCGCTCCAGCGCGGCGATCGGGTCGTCCAGATCGGCGGCGTGCCGGGCGGCCCGGTCGACGAACGCGGCGGGATCGTCGAGGTCCTCGGCCGAGGGCAGCAGATCCGGATGGTTCCACAGGGCGTCCCGGCCCTCAAGGCCGTGGTGCTCGGTGAGCCTTCGCCACAGCTCGGTGGCGGCCTGAAGCTTGCGCGGCCGCAGTTCCAAACCGACTAGCGTAGCGAAGGTGTGTTCGGCCGGGCCTCCGGAGGCCCGGCGGCGCCGCAGCGTCTCCCGCAGCGCAACGGAGCCGGGGAGTCGCTCGCCCAACGCGTCCGCGACGATCACATCGACCCAGCCCTCGACCAGCGCAAGCAGTGTTTCCAGCCGGCTGAGAGCGGCTTTTTGCTCAGGACTGTGCCGCTGCTCGAGCAGCCCAGAGGACATCAACTGATCCATACTCTGGAGGTCGGTTGGGTCGACCTGACGGGCGAGCTCGTGCAGCGCGTCGGTGTCCACCTGGATGCCGTGCGCGAACTCCTCGACGGTGCTCAGCAGCCGCCCGCGCAGCCATGGCACGTGCCCGAACAGGCGATGGTGCGCGGCCTCCCTGGCGGCGAGGAAAACGGTCACCTCGGAGCTCTTGCGCCCCAGCCCGGTGGCGAACCGCTCGATCGCGGCCGGCAGCAACGCCGCCACACCCAGCGGTCCCAGCGGTAACCCGATCTCGGTGGAGGTGAGCACCTCGCCACCGAGCTGGGCCAGCGCCGCGCCGAGCTGCGAACCGAACGCCATCCCCCCCATCTGCTCGACCATCGCCACCAGGGGTCCGGCGGTCTGCCGGACCTCGCTGGGCAGCGCGTCGATCCACGAGCTGGCCATCCGGCGGGCCACCGGGTCGCACAACCGCTGCCAGGTGGGCAGGGTTTGCTCTACCCAGTCTCTCGGCGCCCACGCGTCGCTGT
Source organism: Pseudonocardiaceae bacterium (assembly GCA_050699895.1). Taxonomy (GTDB): domain Bacteria; phylum Actinomycetota; class Actinomycetes; order Mycobacteriales; family Pseudonocardiaceae. The sequence goes on along the minus strand of JBOHFY010000282.1, from coordinate 1,426 downwards.
GGTGCGTCCCGGCGGGCAGCGTGGTCGCCGGGTCCAGCCACAGCTCGGCCAGCCGCACCGCGTCGGCGATCGCGGCGGCCTGCTGGGCCGAAGGCAGCCCGGTTGTCGACAGTTTCTGCAGCGCCATCTGCTTGGCCAGGTCGTAGTTCACCGGGCCACCGCCACCTGCGGCCCCCTGGCTGAGCATCTGACCCAGTTGGGTGAGCATCTGGCCAAGGGCGCCGACGTCGAAGCCGCCGGCGCCGAAAGGATTGGCCGGGTCGGGACCGCCGCCGCCGTCTTCGGAGGGGTGCCTCCGGTGGGGGTCCCAGGGGTCGTGGGAACCGAAACCGAAGGGCATGTCGCTCATGACTCCACGGTACGCGGACCCCCGCCCCGTACGCTGTGCGGCCGTGAGCCGCCGAACCTGGACCCTGCTGGTCAGCCTTGGCCTCGCCATGGCGCTCGGGCTGCTGGGCGCGGTGGCGACGGTGCCTTACGTCGCGCTTGGTCCCGGACCCACGTTCGACACTCTCGGGGTGGTGGCGGGCAAGCCGCTGGTGGACATCAAGGGCATCCAGACCCATCCCACCAGCGGCCACCTCAACATGATGACGGTGTCGGTAGTCGACAACGTGACTTTGTACGGCGCGCTTGCGCTGTGGATATCCGGGCGTAGCGAGCTGGTTCCCCGCGACGAGATCTTCCCGCCGGAGCTGTCCGAGCGGCAGGTCGAGCAGCAGAACCAGCAGATGTTCCAGGATTCGGAGGCCAACGCCAAGGCCGCCGCGCTGCGCTACCTGGGCTACCCGACCAAGGTCGTGCTCGGCCAGGTGGTCCCGAACGGCGCCGCGAGCGGCAAGCTGGTTACCGGGGACCGGTTGCTGGCCCTTGACGGCCAAGCGCTGCGCGGCGCGCGGCAGGTGGTCGACCTGCTCGCCGGTAGTCACCCCGGGCGGCTGGTCCGGATTCGCTTCCAGCGCGGCGACGCCCCACCGCAAGAGGTGGCTATCACGCTCGGCGCGGGAGCCGGGCCGGGTCGCGGCTATCTGGGCGTTGGGGTGACTGAGCGACCCGATGTGAATTTCACCATCACCATCACGCTGGCCGATGTGGGCGGCCCCTCGGCGGGCCTGATGTTCGCGCTGGCCATCGTGGACAAGCTGACGACGGGAGCGTTGGCCGGCAACACCTTCGTGGCGGGCACCGGCGAGATCGCCCCGGAAGGTCAAGTGGGTCCGATCGGTGGCATCCCACTCAAGATGCTTCGCGCCCGGGAGGCGGGGGCGTCGGTGTTTCTCGTGCCGGCGGGCAACTGCGCTGAGGCGGCGGCGCGCGTCCCAGCGGGGCTGCGGTTGGTGCGGGTGGACACCTTGGCGAACGCGGTACATGCGCTAAACGAGATCCGAGCCGGTCAGCAGCCGCCTGGCTGCTGACCCGTGAGTGG
>JBOHFY010000281.1:0-9297 GCA_050699895.1 Pseudonocardiaceae bacterium | reverse complement strand
CTCGACCCTGCTGGTGCTCGCGCTGATCGCCGCCGGTGTCGCGGTTTCACCAGCAGGGTCGAGAGCACGGTGAGGGTCTGGGTGCGGCGATGCCGCTCGCGCAGGTGGGTGGCGTGGACCCGCTGGGCGGTGACATCCAGGAACATTCGTGCCTGCTCGTCGAGCTCGACGAGGGGTGGCGCGGCGGGGGTGCGATTGCTGTCGCCGGTCATGCCTAAGGTGATCCGGGTGGCGGTGAGCCGCTTGTCGTCCCAGAGGTAGTGCTCGGGCCGGCCGTTGCTGTGCCACTCCGCGGCCGCTTGCTCAACGGTGCGGGCGGTGCGCAGGGCGATGGTGATGTCAGCGGTCGCGGTATCCAACGGTGGCCACCCGGTGAGCAGCGCCTCGTGAGCCACCGTGAGCCACACCTGACCCTCGTCGGTGTCGCTGAGCAGCAGACGGTGGTCAATGAAGACGTGGAGCGCGACGCGCAGTGGCGGGGTGAGGCTGGCGAGGGTGATTCGGCGCCGAGCGCGTCGGCCGGTGTGATCAATGGTGACCAGGCGAGTGAGCCTGGTCAGGACCTCGCGGGCGGTCAGGCCGCTGGCCCGCACCGCCTCGGTGAGCGCGGCGTCGGCATGCCGGGTCAACGCGCCGTGGACACCACCGAGATCGTGGTAGCGGGCCAGGGTCACCGTGCCTCCGGCGGGCAGACCCTCGGCGAGCTGGCGCAGGGTGAAGGCCAGGAGCGGCAGGGCCTCGCCGCTGCCGGTGTCGGCGACCAGCGCCGCCGCCAGGCCGTCATCCAGGCGCAGCCTGGCCACCTTCGCCGGCCTTTCGATGACTTCACGCAACATCTCCCGCTCCAGCGGGGCCAACACATAGGCCTCGATCGGCACCCCAGCCAGCGCGGGCAGATCACGCAAGTCATCAAGGAACTCCGAGCGCATCGCCACGATCACCCGCACCGGGCCGGTGACGGCGTCGCGCAGCAGCCGCGCGAATCGCCGCCGGGCGTCGGGGGTCGTGCGGGTGAACAACTCCTCAGCCTGATCGATCGACACCAACAGCCCCTGGCGGGTGGCCGGACCGGCCGCCAGCAGATCATCCGCCACCCGGCGTAAACCATCAGCACCACCCTCCAGCACGCCACGGACATCGCTGGCCGAGCAGCCCAACCCCACCCGGGTAGCCGTGACCGCCAACACCCGGGCCAACCCGGGCACCGGATCGCTCCCCGGCACCAGCCTCGGCACCACCAACCACGCCGGATCACTAGCGAGCAGCGGCACCACCGCGGCGTTGAGCAGCGAGGACTTCCCACAACCCGAGGGCCCGACAAGAGCCAGCATCCCGCCGGCGCCACCCCTGGCGCGCACCCGATTGCCCACCTCGCGAGCCTCCGCCACGCGACCGAAAAACACCCGGCTACGCGCCGCGGTAAACGCCTCTAACCCCGGGAAAGGATTCTCGCCCTCCCGCCACGTCCCCGCACCGTCATCCAGCAGCCGCACCGCCCGCAGCACCCGGTCACGGGCTCGCCCGGGGTCGGCCTGGTAGTCCGCGTACTGCATATCGCGCATCAGCGGGTGCACCACCCCAGCCTCCGCGCGCAGCGGCATCAGCCGGCACCCCAGCGCATCGGCGATCCCCACCTCAGCCGAGCACCAGCTCGACGCCACAAACGATGACGTCACCACCCCGACCACCGCGTCAACCTCACGCAGCTCGCGATACAGGCGTTGCCGCCAATCCTCACCAACGCTAATCCCGTCACGAAGGTCATCGTCAAGGAACGCCTCGTGACCCGCCGCCCGCAACCACCCCCACACCTCTTCAGCCACCAGCCGATCCGACGTGGCATAACTGATGAAGATACGAGCCACGATCACCCCCCTATCGCGTCACAGCCGACGATACGGGCAACCCTGGAGACAACACGCGCCTGGCGGGACCCGGCCACCCGGCCAACTCAGCATCGACCTGGCCAGTCGCAGGGGCGGAGGCACTCGACGGTCGCGACGACGCATCAGCACAGCCTGCCCGACCTGGTCATCCAGCAACGCAACAGTGCCACCGAACATCCCGACTTCGAATCGCATGTGCGAAAGCTGCGCGGGCTGGCCAGCAGCGAGCCGCATTTGTGCGTTCCAGTGCTGGAACGCAATGTCCGGACCGGGTGACACCGGCACGTGTCTCCTAGCTGGGCATCCGGCGGGCACGCACCTGTTCGCGTAGTTCACGGCGCGGGATCTTCCCATCAGGCGAGCGCGGAATGCGCTCTCGCAGCTCCACGTGCCGCAGACGCTGGTAGTACGGGACCTGGTTGTTGACGAACTCGACGATTTCGGCCGGGTCAGCCGTGCCGTCGCGAGGAACGACGAGCGCGTAGGCGACGGCGCCGCTGAACTCGTCCGGATAGTCGACGACGACGCAGTCGGCCACCTCGGGGTGCCGTTGCAGAACCCGCTCGATCTCCGTCGGCGCGACGAGCTCATTGTCACACTTGAAGACGTCCTTGAGCCGGTCGACCAGGAAGCGGAGCCGCCAGTAGACTGTGGGCGGCACGATGACGGCCCGAGCACGGGAGATACCTAGCACGTGCACCAGGCTGTCCTCAGGCAACAGTGGGTTCACGATCGCGATAACGTTGCCACTTCGAGCGATGCCGTAGTACGCGACGGCGAACGTGGTGTCGAGCACGGCCGCCAGCCCGACGACGGCTGTCGTCTCGCCGAGCGCGCGTCGAATGGCGACCGCGCATCGGGACACCCGGTCGTCCAGCTGCGCGTACGTGATCTCGCCTTGGGGTGTGCGTAGTGCCGTATGGTCTGAGGCACTCCGCGCCGCCCGGCCTAGCAGATCGTCGACCCTGGGACCGCCTATATCGAGCTGGACCACCTCGACCTTCAGCCCGGCCTGCTCGGTGAGCCCCAGCAGCCCGCGTTTGGTGTGCCTCTTGCCACCGGCGTTGAGCAGCAGGAGCAGGCACCGCGTTGAGGCAGTTACCGGGCACCAGGCGGGCGCGCGAGGCGAGCACGCCGCCCTCACGCAGTCGCGGGTCCGTATTCGTCACCACCTCCGGCAGATCGAGCAGCACCCCATTGAGGTGCGGGTTGCGCTGCAACGGCGTGCTCAGCAGGTGGCCCTGGCCGCCCGCGATATGGGCGACCGTCCGTACCTCGCTCAGGTCGAGCACGTCGGCCACGACCTCGGAGGACAAGTTGCTGGACTGGGTTATCGCCCAGTTAAAGACGTCCACCGACTCTGGCGCATGCGTGTGCAGCCAGGCAAAAAACTCCTCACCGTGCAGGTCGTGGAAGACGTTCCGGCCAGTTCGCACGGCCTCGTCCAGCTTCGGCCACACCCGCCAGGGTCCATGGCTCGGTAGCCCACATGACCATGTAGTTCATGCCGCATAGCGCGTCGTGGCGCAGCAGCTCGGGCTCTGCGTCCACGAGTGGGGCGAGCCGCTCGACTGGCGCCGGCTCGTCCCCCAGCACGTCGGCCAGCCCGAGCTTCACCGCCACGCGCAGCGCACCAGCGAACCCAGCGGCGAGCGCGAGTTCCCGCACAATCGTTACTGGCGCAATATCGGTGGCACCTGTCACGATCACGACACGCCTTTCTATTGGATGAGGGCCATTCGCCTCAGGCGCACTCTGCCATTCTCGGCTCGGAGAGCGATCGTATGCCGCTTGAACCGCACGGACGGACGTATGCGCCCCCGCAGGAGGACATCAGTCGCCGATTTTCGATAGGCCGAGCTGGCGCAGCACACTCAGGTTGTCCCGCCAGTCGCAGTGGTCGGCAATTTTGCCGTCGACGATCCGGCACGGGTACAATGCACCCGATCAACCGCCACCCGACGTGGCGCACGTGCTGCGTGCTCTCCGACCAGGAGGGTGAACGCCTCTGGGCTGCAACGTGCACAAGCATCCATGAGACGGTTTGAGTAACCTCAGCGAGAGTGCGGAACTGCCTCCACGAGGCTGGCCATGCCAGAGCTCGGTACGATGCGAGTCAAGTGAAGCCCGGCCCGGTCAAGCACCGCGCGGTGCTCCGCCTCGGTGCGGTGGCGACCATTATCGCTCAGCATCAGCATCTGCAAATCCAAGAGTTTTCCCACCGACGGCGCTGCGCCCTCAGGCAACACGGTCTCAGCAATCAGCAGGCAGGCGGTGTCGGCCATTGCGGCCCGGCACGTACTCAGGATTCCTACCACCTGGTCGTCGTCCCAACCCGGGGTGATGTTGCTCAGCAGATAGGCGTCGCCACCTTCTGGTACTGACTCGAAAAAATTCCCTCTCACTACCCTGCAACGGTCGGCAATCCCGAGGCGAGATAGTTCCTCGTCGACACCGGCCACGACTGTCGGCAGGTCGAATAGCACCCCCTGAAGGTGCGGGTAGGCAGACAAGATTGCGGCAAGCAGGCCACCCTGTCCACCGCCAACATCCACTATCGTGCTGAACCGGCTGAAATCGTACGCCTCCACAATACTGGCAGTATCACTCGTAGACACGGAGGTCATGGCAGCATCAAAGACCGCCGCATCCGCGGGATGCGCCGCCATATAGGCGAAAAATTTAGTGCCGTGAACTCGTTCAAAAGCCGGTTCGCTGGTCTGGACCGTCTCGTACAGACCGGTCCACGAATCGCGGTTGAACGGCATCCCGATCATCGTCGCCAACCCCCGCAGTGAGCCGGGGGCGTCACTGCGCAGCACCTCTCCAAGCGTGGTCAGGGAAAATCGCCGATTCTCCAACTCGGCGACGACTCCCACATCGCCCAGCGCTCGCAGCAGCCGATACAACGTCGGGCCGTGCGCACCTACCCGCTGCGCGATCTCTTCCACGTCCTGAGGGCCCTCGGCCAGCACGTCCGCAACACCAAACCGAGCAATCACACCGATTACCTGCGAGGCGAAAGCTCCGAGGATCAGCTGAAGCATCGTGACAGCAGGCGGTGGCTCCGCCGGTAAGGCGGCCGTAACCCGTGTCTCCTCAACTGCCATCATGACCTCCTTATGCCGTCCGTAACCACCTGAGTGGTCGCTAGTAGTGCTGAGGTCAGCCGCCGGGAAGTGTCCGCTTGCGGGCGCGTCGATGTGCGTCCCGGTATGGGGTGGTTAGCACGACGGTGTCGTTGGTGAGGATTCGCCGTCCGGAACACGGACGGATCGATGATCATGCCGAAATGCTCGTGCATCTCCGCGCTGACGTGTCGGGCGCCCTCGGCGGCAGACATCGTCTGCACGGACACCGGCTCAGGTTCCCAGAACCTCTCGTCCACTGGCGAGGACAGGTCGATGAGTCGCACCGCAGCCTCCCGTCTGCTGCTCGGCGCGTGCCACGTCGGTCGCGGCCAGCGGGCGTGATCGCACCAAGCATCACGCTCCCGCCTCGAATCGAACTCAAACCGCGCTGGAGGGCACCTGCCACATCCGCAGGTCTTGGCAATTCCTCGCTGCGCCGATACGTGAGCAGTCAGAAGCTCGCTTTCGGCACGCCCTGGCCGGGATCGATCTGGTGCGGCCCGCCCTTCCCGGGGCGTACGTCGAAGTCGAAGATCGCGGTCGGGAGATAGACCGTGGAGCACGAGTTCGGGATGTCCACCACTCCGGAGAGCCTGCCCTCGATCGGCGCCGCTCCGAGGATCATGTAGGCCTGGATCGGGCTGTAGCCGAACTTCGTCAGGTAGTCGATCGCGTGCAGGCAGGCCCGCTGGTAGGACAGGTGCGAGTCGAGGTAGCGTTGCTCGCCGTCGAGAGTCACCGACGTGCCAGAGAACGCGAGCCACTGGCTGTACTGCGGGTCGACGTTGCCTGGCATGAAGATCGCGTTCTCGGAGACGCCGTAGGTGGTCATGCCATCCTTGATCAGGTCGACATGCACGTCCATGAACCCGCCCATCTCGATCGCCCCACAGAACGTGATCTCACCGTCGCCCTGGGAGAAGTGCAGGTCACCCATCGACAGTTTGGCACCGTCGACGAACACGGGGTAGAACACCCGCGTCCCCTTGGTCAGGTTCTTGATGTCCTGGTTGCCGCCGTTTTCCCGCGGCGGCACTGTGCGGGCGGCTTCGGCGGCGACGCGGTCGAAGTCGGTGCCGGTCAGGCTGCCCAGGATCGCCGAGTCAGGCAACGGCGGCAGGGCCAGCGGCGGCACCCGCTGGGGGTCGGTGTCGATGAGGGCCCGCTCGCGAGCGTTCCACTTCGAGAGCAGCGCTGCCGACGGGGCAGTGCCCATCAGGCCCGGGTGCACGATGCCGGTGAACGACACGCCGGGCACGTGCCGGGAGGTGGCTGTGCCGCCGCTGAAGTCCCAGATCACCTTGTAGGCGTCGGGGAACTGCTCGGTGAGGAAGCCGCCGCCGTTGCGGGTCGCTAACACGCCGGTATAGCCCCAGCCCTGGCCGGCCAGCGGCCCGGAGTCCTCCTGTGGGATGGGCCCGATGTCGAGGATGTCGACGATCAGCAGGTCGCCCGGCTGCGCACCCTCGACGGCGATGGGCCCGCTGAGTACGTGCACCCTGGCCAGCGGTATGTTGAGGACGTCCTCGGCGGAGTCGTCGTTGTGGATGGCGCCGTCGAAAGCCTCCTTGCAGTGCACGCGGAACGAGTCCCCGGGCTTGACGTGCACCTGCGCCGGGATGTCGGGGTGCCACCGGTTGTGGCCGACGATCTGCTGCTCGGTGAACGACTTCGTGGAATCGAGCGGGAACACGAGTTCAGGCATGGGCGTCCTTCGCGTTGTTGGTGGGTGGTTGTCAAGGGCGCGGCAGCCGTGCCCACGCCGGGTTCACCGCGGGCCTCGGCGGGCTGGGACGAGCGCCGGGTTGCCCGGACACCACAGCGGGTTCGTCGCGGGTGCGCTGGGTGCGCTCGACCAGCGCCACAGCGGCCCGCAATCCCAGGTTGAGCATCGGGGCGGCAAAGATCCGCACCATCCGCGCGCCGCATACGAGGCATAGCTGGTGCGGCTGTGCCGTACCGATCGGCCGGACGACGTCGGTGACCCCGTCCACGGCGCAGCGGTACTGATAGGTCGCCATGGCCTGATCCTGCTGAGGTCATCCGGGCCACGTCAATCGGCTGCGTAGACGGCTTCACCCTTTACCCGGAAGGGGTGGCTACGTCGCACGGTGCGTAGAACTCGACGTCACCAGCGAAGGGGACACGATGGACGAGGCTCTGATGATGCTGCGTGAGGCCGTCGAACTCTACTTGGAAGACGCGCCCATTCCGGACCAGTCTGCCCATCCGGTCGTCACCTCGTTTGACGTCACGGTCGGCGCGGCATGAACTCTCGTACACCCCGCCTGTCCAGCAAAGAAATGATCAAGACCCTGGAGAGAGCCGGTTTCACCGTCGTGCATACCCGAGGAAGTCACCGCAAGCTCCGCGGCGGGTCCCGCACCGTGATCGTCCCATTGAATCGGGACCCACCGCGGCAGGGCACCCAGACCGACATCCTCCGCCAAGCGGGCATCGACGCGGAACTCCTCAGCACACTCACGTAACGCGGAGTGGCTCTGTCCGCGAAATCTGACGGCAGTTACTTGCCAACTCTGTGGACTACCTTCGCTCCGGGTATTCCCTGCCGACCCACCTGCTGAACCCAGGGGTGCCCCCTCGTCCATGTCCCGCCAGCCGAGGCACTCTGCTGGAAACGCTCAAGGTCAGGGTTGTCGCGGCTTCCAGGGCGCAACTGAGCCGACAATTGAGACGGAACGCCTTGGACGAGTCGTGGGACACCAACGTTTGTGCTGTTCAGGGGTGGTGGCCAGGGACAGGGTCGAACCGTCGACGTTGCCGATTTTCAGGACTCCGGTGGCACGTCCGCGTCCAGTCGGCACCGTCAATGAGACGGAAATCGAGACGACTCGGGCTGTCTCGTCCAGCGGGCATCCCACAGGTCCCTAGAGCTAGACGACGGTCACGAGTTCACCAGCTGCGAGACTCGCTGCGGAGACACTTTGAGCACGGCGGCAATGTCGGCGCCGCTCAGGCCGGATTCCTTGAGGTGACGGGCCGCGGCGCGTTGCCGAGCCGCAGCGTCGCGCTGGGCTTGCTCAGCGTCCCGGACGGCCTGCCTCGCGGCCTCAGCTTCGGTGGCGATGGTCCCGTCGAGTTCCGGTGTGATCGTGACGTCGTAGTACCCGGGCTCGCCACCGAGGTCCAGTGCGAGGTAGTCGCGGACCATGCGCTTCGCACCGGCCAAGGAGCGTGACTGGGTTACGCCGATCTCGTCTCCGGCGTCGTCGTGGATGTGAAGCTCCCAGCCGTGGGCCCAGCGCCGGGCCGTTACCTGGTAGACGCTCACTGCAACCACCCTTCCGGCAGGCACGCCATGCGCTTGCCGATGCTCCGAACTACCCCTGGCGAGGCGATACTGTGTCGTGGGACGGGTGCCGTGTGAGCGCCGCAGGGGCATCCCCACTTGGTGTGGGGGCCCTTGTCGGACAGGATCTCGCAACCTCGTTTGAGCAGCGCGGACTCGACGTCCCGTAACCTCATCTCCGTGGCCACAAGCCTAACTCTATGCCCCCTAGATAGCAATGATCCAGGTGGCATAGATGGCCTGCGGGACGCTGTTCACCGTAGGTCGGAGGTGACTGGTGGCCGCAAGCCACTCCCGAGACCGGGGCAGGCCCGTCCCTGGGTTCCTCAAGCGACGATGTGTTCCACCGGGCCGCGCGTGACTCTCCCGTGCGGCGGTAGGACTCCTTCGACGAGGAGTGCGAGGTAAGCGGCAGAATGGGGAAGCCAGTTGGACAAAGAACGATTAAAGATCATCGAAAACAGCTATCTCCGCTGGTCAGCGTGGTGGCCAGGGACGGGGTCGAACCGTCGACCTCCCGATTTTCAGGACTCCGGTGGTGCGTCCGTCTCCGGTCGGCACCGTTCGTGACCTGCGCCGAAGGGTCCTCGCGGTTGCGGATGGACGTCCGCGAACGAACGTGAATGAGACGGAAATGGAGACGACTCGGGCGTGGCGTCCGGTGTCGGGGGAGAAGATGTCAAGCCGCTCCTCTCGGTCTCGTGGTCCGGGTGGTTTTCAGCCCTCTGGCTTCGGCGGCCTTCACGAGCCGGTCATCGAAGCTCGCGACACACGCGCCTACGGCTTCGGCAGCGAGCAGGACGCAGCAGTCCGGCATCTTCAGTCCCGTGTCCGCGCGCAGCTGAGCGAGTCTGGCGGCTGAGTCCGCGGGAAAGGGGAGCTCGGCCACCTCCAAGTCGCGAAGAACCGCCAGCACGGCATCCAGGCGGTCGTCCCGGGCGGGCACGACGAGCACCTCAGCCAGTGTCAG
>JBOHFY010000280.1:0-2877 GCA_050699895.1 Pseudonocardiaceae bacterium | reverse complement strand
CAGTTTCGGTACCGCGACCCGGTGCTGGACCGTTCCACCTTGGTCGTGGCGATCTCCCAGTCCGGGGAGACCATGGACACCCTGGAGGCGGTGCGCCACGCGCGCGACCAGAAGGCCCGGGTACTGGCGATCTGCAACACCAACGGGGCGCAGATCCCGAGGGAGTCCGACGCGGTGCTCTACACCCACGCCGGGCCCGAGATCGGGGTGGCCGCCACCAAGACGTTCCTCGCCCAGCTCGTGGCCAACTTCCTGGTCGGGCTGGCGTTGGCGCAGGCTCGCGGCACCAAGTACGCCGATGAGGTCGCCCGTGAGTTCGCCGAGCTGGAGGCGATGCCCGCGGCGGTGGCACAGGTCCTGAGCACGGTGGAGGCGGTCCGTGAGCTGGGCCGCGAGCTGGCGCACGCCAAGGTGGTGCTGTTTCTCGGCCGTCATGTCGGCTTCCCGGTGGCCTTGGAAGGTGCGCTCAAGCTCAAGGAGCTCGCCTACATGCACGCCGAGGGCTTCGCCGCCGGAGAGCTCAAGCATGGCCCGATCGCGCTGCTGGAGGAGGGCCTGCCGGTGGTCGTGGTGATGCCCTCGCCCAAGGGGCGGGCCATGCTGCACGCCAAGCTGCTGTCCAACATCCAGGAGATCCGGGCCCGCGGCGCGCGGACCATCGTCCTCGCCGAGGAGGGCGACGAGACGGTGCGGCCCTACGCCTCGCACCTGCTGGAGGTGCCCGCGGTGCCCACCCTGCTGCAGCCGCTGGTGTCCACCGTGCCGCTGCAGGTGCTCGCCGCCGAGGTCGCCCGGCAACGCGGGTACGACGTGGACAAACCCCGCAACCTCGCCAAGTCCGTGACGGTGGAATAACCCGTGCCTGTGGATAACCCGTGAGTGGCAATCGGGGTGATAGCTCGCATCGCCACTCACACGGTGCCTGGACTGTGGCGAGTGTGCAAGCCGCCGAACGGCGCTTGCACACTCGCCACAGTCCAGGCACCCTGATGCGTCGCGCCGCGTTCGGGCTGGCCACCCGGGTCGCGGCGGTGCTGGCTGAGCGAACCGGCGGGGTGTCCGGCCGGCACGTCGCGCTGCTGGTCGGGGCCGGGAACAACGGGGGGGACACGCTGTGGGCTGGCGCGTACCTGCGCCGCCGAGGGGTGGCGGTCACCGCTGTCCTGCTGTCGCCCGACCGCGCGCACCCTCAGGGCCTGGCCGCGCTGCGCGGGGCCGGTGGGCGGATCGCCGAGCAGCTGCCAGACCACGCTCACCTGGTGCTCGACGGGATCGTCGGGCTCTCCGGCCGCGGTGGGCTGCGCCCGGCGGCCGCCCGGCTCGTGGCGGCCGTCCGGGTGCCGATCATCGCGGTGGACTCGCCGTCCGGGGTGGACCCGGACACCGGCACCGCGCAGGGACCCGCAGTCACCGCCACCGAGACTGTCACCTTCGGCGCCCGCAAGCCGGTGCACTTGCTCGCCCCCTGGCGCTGCGGCCCGGTGCACCTGGTGGACATCGGGTTGCTCGGCGAGCTGGGAGAGCCTGACCTGCGGGTGCTCACCGCGGCCGAGATTGGTGCGCTGTGGCCGGTACCGGGCCCGACCAGCGACAAGTACACCCAGGGCGTCGTGGGGATCGCCGCGGGCTCGGCGGACTACCCGGGGGCGGCGGTGCTCTGCGCGGGAGCCGCGGTGCTGGCGACCTCAGGCATGGTGCGCTTCGCCGGCGAGGCCGCCGACGCGGTACGCGGGCGCTGGCCGGAGGTGGTGGCCACCGGGTCGGTGGCTGACGCCGGGCGGGTGCAAGCCTGGGCCGTGGGGCCGGGGTCGGGCACCGGCGCCGCCGCCCGCCAGGTGCTGGCCCACGTGCTGGCCGCAGGGGTGCCGGTGGTGGCTGACGCCGATGCGATCACCCTGCTGGCCCGGTACCCCGAGCTGGCGGACAGCCGTGACCCGGGCACCCCGCTGGTCCTCACGCCGCACGATCGGGAGTTCGAGCGGCTCACCGGCAAGCCACCGGACCCCGATCGAGTCATGGCCGCCCGGGACGCCGCTCGCCGGTTCGACGCGGTGCTGGTGCTCAAGGGGAACACCACCATCGTCGCGGCCCCGGACGGGCTGGTGCTGGTGAACCCAGCCCGCTCGTCCTGGCCGGCCACCGCGGGCTCCGGCGATGTCCTCACCGGCGTGCTCGGCGCGTTGCTGGCGGCCGGAGTGGAGCCGGTCCTGGCGGCCGCCGCCGCAGTGCACGCCCAGGAGCTCGCCGCTGCCCTCGCCGCCCGGGGCGGTGACGGCGGCGGTGCCGCCCCGAGCGGCGCAACCAGCGGTGCGCCGGCGCCGGCTTCGGCGATCCAGGCGGCCCTGAGCGAGGCGATCCGCCGCCTTCGTTCGGCGGCCAGGATGCCAGGATGACGGTAATGTCAACGTCGCCGCGTCCCCGGGCCGAAGTGGTGATCGATCTCGACGCGATCCGGCACAACGTCGGGATCCTCGCCGAGTGCGCCGCCGCGTCCGGGGCCGCCACCATGGCGGTAGTCAAGGCCGACGGCTACGGCCACGGCGCGCTCGACGTCGCCGTGGCGGCGCTGCAGGCGGGAGCCGGCGCGCTGGGCGTGTGCGGCGTCGAGGAAGCGCTCGCGCTGCGCCACGGCGGAATCGACGCCCCCGTGCTGGCCTGGCTGCACGCTCCCGGTGAGGACCTCGCCGCCGGTGTCGCCACCGGGATCGAGTTCGGCGTCTACTCCACCGGTCAACTGGACACCGTCGCCGCCGCCGCTACGGCGCTCGGGACGACGGCGCGGGTGCATCTCAAGGTCGACACCGGGCTGCGGCGCGGCGGCGCCGACCGCACGCAGTGGCCTGGCCTGGTCCGCGCCGCGGCGGCTACCCGAGGCGT
>JBOHFY010000279.1:0-7463 GCA_050699895.1 Pseudonocardiaceae bacterium | reverse complement strand
CAGCCGGATAGAGCAAGCGACTTCTAATCGCTAGGCCGCAGGTTCGAATCCTGCCGGGGGCGCATCTTCGCAGGTCACAGGCTTATTGTGCGCGGCCTGGCGGCCGCTCGCGGGCCGGGCCGACGGGCGGCGGTAGTCACTGTGCGCCACCGCGGCGGGCAGGTGGACTACGTAGTCTCGTAACTAATTTTCAGTCGGCGCGGCAGGTCTCTCATTCCGGCTGTGCGCGATGCGCCCTGTCTGATCGATCATGGCAGCTATCCGGAGGGGAGTTGCGGCGGAGTGTCAGGAGGTAGAGACCGCGTTCTCCGACGGCTGCGATCGTCGTGGAGGTCAGGAGGAGGCGGAACAAGCCGTCCGCGACGCGCAATGTGTCAATCCCCTCGAACTGTGGAGACTTCGGTTGTGGTGATGTTGAACGGGGTGGCTGGTCTTGTGGTGCCCGCGCCCTGGGGTGGGGCAGGCCTGGGCCTGCCCGCGTTTCCTGCCTGAGGGGTCGCGGAGGCTCGGGGGTCAAGGGCACGCCGGAGGCGTGTCGCGCGCAGCGCGAGGCGAAGCACCCTTGAGGCCTGAGGGGCGGCCCCGTATCCCGCGCGGGCACCACAAGACCAGCGGCGGGCGCAAGCCCGCCTCCGTTGTCATGTCGGCCTGGCACGGTGGGTCCTCCGGTGGGTCACGCGGCGTGGTTGCGGGCCTGGGTGAGCTCGTAGTCGACCGGGCTGAGCATGCCGCACGCGGAGTGACGCCGGTGTCGGTTGTAGTCGTCGATCCAGGCGGGAACCCGGGCCCGGGCGGCCGCCTTGGTGGCGAAGGTCTCCCGCGAGCGCAGCTCGAAGGCCAGCGTGGAGTGCCACGCCTCGATCACCGCGTTGTCCAGGGCTGACCCGGGCCGGCCCATCGACTGGCGGATCCGCGGGCGTTCACAGGCGGCGCGGAACAGGCTCGCGGTGTACTCGCCGCCGCGGTCGGTGTGCATGATCACTCCGGGTACCTGGCCGCCGCGCACCGCCACCGCCATCGCCAGCGCCCCGTAGGCCAGCTCCGCCTCGTGATGCTCCGACAGGGCGAACCCCACCACCCGCCGGGAGCCCATGTCCAGCACCGACGCCAGATGCAGCTTGCCCTCACCGGTGGGGATCTCGGTTCCATCGCCATACCATTTCTGGTTGATGCCGGCTGCGGCGAAGTCCCGTGTGACCAGGTCCGGGGCATGCCAGCGTCCCCTGCCGGGCCGGGTGGTCGACCTGCGCCGCCTCCCTCGCCGCGCCGCAAGACCTTGCTGGCGCATCAGCGCCGCGACGGTGTTCTCGCTGACCCGCCACCCCACATCCCGCAAATCCGCGGTGATCCTCGGCGCGCCGTAAGTGCCATCGTGAGCATGGAACAGCCGGCTGATCTCGGCTGTGAGTCTTTCCCGGCGCGCCGCCCGCAGCGGTACCGTGCCGGCCTTCCACTTGTAAAACCACGACTGCGACACTCCCAGCGCACGGCACGCGGTGGCGTGCGGAACACCGTGATCTTCCCTCTGGGACGCGACGAAGGCGGCCACGGCTACCGGCCCATCGCTTCCTGGACCCACAGGGCCACACCGCGCTTGAGGACATCACACCGCATCCGCAACTCCGCGCAGTCCCTGCGCAGCCGCACCAGCTCCGCCCGCTCGTCCACGCTGAGCGCGCCACCACCGCGCTCACAGCGCCGCCGGTCCGCGTTCACCCAATTCCCGAGAGTCCCGTCACGGACCCCCAGTTCCCGGGCGACCTGCGCGATGGGCTTACCGGTCTCCCGAACCAGCCGCACCGCGCCTTCCTTAAAGTCCTGATCGAACTTCCCGCGTGTCTGTGACACCGCCCCTCCCTTATAGGCGATGTCTCCACGTTACGAGGGGAAACGCAATGACGTCAGTGCCGCACCGGTGCCGGGGTCCCAGACCCGCACCACCCCGCCCATGTCGGCGGAGGCCAGCCAGGACCCATCCGGGGCCACCACCAACGCCACCACCCCACCGGTGTGGCCGGTCGACACCCGGGACAGTGTTGGGTCGGGTAGATCGGGTAGCGCGGTGATAGCCCAGAGATGCGGCCCCTTCAGCCCAGCGACCAACTCCTCAGTGATCGCTCTGGCTGGGCCCTCACCCGGCAGCCGGGTGCCCAAGGCGGCGGCCAGTGACCCTGGGGGCCCAGCGGCCCCAGAACGTGGGCGTTCTGGCGCACCGCGGTCCCCAACGCCCGCGACACGGGATCATCAGACAAGGCCAGATCCGCTTCCAACCCCGCCGGCCCGACCTGCTCCAGTTCCCCGACCAGTCACCCAGGGTGGTGCAGGCACGCCCGCAGCTCCCGGTCCAGCCCCGCGCCCCGCAGGTGGGTGGGCAACCACTCCCACAGATAGGCCTGCCCCGGGGGCAGCCGCCACCACGCGCTCCTTCCGCCCTCATCCGGGACGAGGTCGCGGTGGGCGTCGATCAGGGCCCGGTCCAACTCGCCACGCCGGTGAGAGGTCTGTTCGCGGAGGTAGGCGCGGATCACGTCATGCAACACCACCCGCTGGGGGTCGGACCGGTAATCGCTGAGCAGCCCCAGCTCAGCCAGCCGCTGGCAATACCGCCGGGTCGCAAACGCCGACCACTCACCGGTAGCCGTCCAGTACCGGGCAACTCCGCCAACTCCGGCCCCGCCGCGTACTCACCGACGGTCACCCACACCACCCCATCCGGGAACTCCTCCCGGACCTCTTCACGATGCACCAGTAGCCGAGCCAACGTCGTCTTCCCGAACCCCCCGGCACCCCACAACCCGGTCGTCACCCCCACCACGCCGGCCCCCGACCGCCGCACCGCCCCGACCAGGGCTTCCATCAACCCCGGCCGGGCCACCTCATCACCCCGCAACGGCGTCACCACAAACACCGGCCCCCGCCAACCCTCAGCACTACCAGCCCCGCCATGGCCAGGCTGAACCAGCGCCTGATACAGCGCTACGCACAGGTCATCGGGACTGCTGACTGTCGTCACGGTGATCCCACTACCGGGCAGCGAGTTGCGGAACATCTCCTGGCGCGCACCATGCTCAATATCCCGGAACAACCCCGCAGGACCCTGCGCATCCTCACCGAGCAAGAACACCAACCGAGGCAAGCCCGCCTTGCTCGCCTCCTCGAACTCCAACTCCGTGTACGACAGCTCCGGACGATCCCGCACCGGTGTGCCGTACCGGAAACCCACAATCCCCACGAACACCTCAGCGCTGCGCACCGCATCCCGACACACCCACGCAGGCGGCCGCAGATCAGCGGTGGAGTGCGCCATATCCACCGGCATGTCCCCAGCCCGGATCACCGTCGACTCCGCCGCAGCCACGAACGACCGACCCACCGGCAACCAGCGCAACTCCTCCGTGTGACTCAAGAACACCCGTCTAGGTGATGACATAACGTCAAGTATCTCCAGTAGCCCCCAGGTGATGACCACTCCCTCCCCCAGAAGTGTCCACGCCGCGACGACGACCACACCAGCGCCTCGCACGGCGCTCCACCACGAGCAACCCGGCCAGAACAAGGAACCAGGGGAAACGCGGTGTGCTGTTGGCGTGCGATTACCCGCGGTAAACCATGGTCAACAACGCGGCGTCGCCAGTGTGCGGTGTGACAAGCCGGGTTTGCCGGCACGGCGACACACCAGCACTGCCCACAGCACCAGCGGGATCTGTAGCGGCAGCCGCCCGTAGGCCAGCGCACGCATCCAGACCGGCCGATCCGACCAGTCGATCGCCATCTTGACGTTGGCCGGGAACACCCCGACGAACAGCAGCGCGGCGAGCAGCCCACCGAGCCGCCGGGTACGGGGCGTCGCGATCAATGCCGCGATCACCAGTTCGGCCACTCCGGTGACGTGGGTCCAGGTACGAGCTGCGCCAGGCAGCCGCTCGGGGACGATCGCATCGAACGACGCGGGCACCGCGAAGTGCAGCACCCCGGTACTGGTGAGCAGAAGGACCATCCCAGCTGCCGCTGTGGGCCGGCGGGCGCTCATAATGGAGATCATCGCATGCCCACCAGCATCACTGGCGGCTGACCGTGGCCCTGCCTCATCATCTGGCGCGGGCCTTCTCGCACCACCGGTCCCCTGATGCCCAGCCCGCCGGGACAACAAGGTCAACACCTGATATGAACCGCCCCGCCGCGCCCGGAGACTCAATCTTGTGAATTGCACGGTCCGCTTCCGCGATATCTCAGCGGGAGTATCACACTCACTCATGCCTTTACCGCGACGAATTCCAAATACTCGAAGGGCATCTCGCATGTTCCGTCCCGCGCGATGTTGAATTTATCAGCCAGCGCGATCCAACTGTCCCGGAATTTCTCCCGCCGCGGCCCGGCCAGCGTGCGCCACACCGTGGAGACCGGTCCGAACCACTCACAAAACAACTCAAACAGCCCCGTCGTGTCGTGATAACAAATCTCCACCTGCCGCCGCCTGGTCTCCAGGGATGAGACACGATCGCCGAACAGCTTACGCAACCACTCCTCGGTACCCCACACACCGGGCGGCACCAGTCCCGGTGGTGGCGGCACGAACCGGCTCTTCGCTGTATCAAGTGGGTTTGGTGATCAAGTTCGTGTGGAATCGTGTGGACCCGGCGTGGCGGGTTGACGAGGGGGTGAACGTTCCGTTGGCTGTGTGACTGTCCGTGATGGTCGCGTAGCGGGGGGTTGCCGGGGTATGGATGAGCTGGGGTTGTTCACGGCGGCGTTGGGGTTGAGCGGGCCGTGGCGGGTGGTGCGCAGCGAGTTCGACGCTGAGGCCACCCAGCTGGATCTGTATCTGGGTTTCGAGCGTGGTGCCCGGTTTGCGTGCCCGGCCAAGGACTGTGCCCAGGGCTGCTGCCCGGTGCATGACACCGTGGACAAGACGTGGCGGCATCTGGACTTCTTCCAGCACACGGCGTTGCTGCACGCCCGCCTGCTGCGGGTGCGCTGCCCCGGCCACGGCGTGCGCCAGGTGGAGGTGCCGTGGGCGCGCCCGGGGTCAGGGTTCACGTTGCTGTTCGAGGCGCTGGTACTCACCTTCGCCGCGGCGATGCCGATCTCGAAGGTCGCTGCGATGACCCGCGAGCACGACACCAGGATCTGGCGGATCGTGGAACACCACGTCAACGCCGCCCGCGACCAGCTCGACCGCTCGGGCGTGAGGCGGGTCGGGATGGACGAGACCTCCGCGCGCAAGGGTCAGGACTACATCAGCATCTTCGCCGACCTCGACGCCCGCCGGGTGGTCTTCGCCACCGAGGGCCGCCGCGCCGCGACCGTCGGGCGCTTCGCCGCGGACCTGGCCGCCCACCGCGGCGACCCGGACAAAGTCACCGACACCAGCTCCGACATGAGCACCGCGTTCATCTCCGGCATCACGACGCATCTGCCCAACGCGACACTGACGTTCGATCGCTTCCACCTGGCCGCCAAGATCAGCGAGGCGATCGACACCGTGCGCCGCGCCGAGGTCGCCACCCGCCCGGAACTCAAGCACACCCGCTGGCTGTGGCTCAAGAACTGGGCGAACCTCTCGGCCAAGCAGCAGGGTGAGCTCCACCAGCTGATGCGCCCCTCAGCGCGGCTGGCCACCGCCCGGGCCCTGCGCTGGCGCGAGGACTTCCAGGCCTTCTACGACCAGGACCCCAGCTACGCACCCGAGTACCTCCGGCGCTGGTGCTACGGCGCGAAACGCTCCCGCTTGCAACCGGTCAAGGACTTCGTCACCCTCGTCGAGAAGCACTGGGACGGCATCATCGCCTGGCACAAAAACCACCTCAGCAACGGCCTGCTCGAAGGGATCAACTCCCTGGTCCAGGCCGCCAAAGCCCGCGCCCGGGGCTACCGCAGCAAAAACAAGATGATCACTATCGTCTACCTCACCGCAGCCAAACTCCAGCTACCCACCCTCACCAGCCCAACACCCGCCTACATGACCTCACGCTGAGTAACCCACTGAAAACAGCGAAGAGCCTGTTACCCGCGCCACCGGCAACATCGAGCACTTTTTCTCCCGCATGCACGTGCAGCGAACGGACCAGCATCTCCCCCATCACAAGCAGGCTTACACCGATCCGATGAAAGTCCCCGGTGGACCACATCTTCTGCTGCCGTTCAGTAATCTTGTCAAGGTCCACCGACACCATTCTGCCCTCCGGGTATGGATCACAGTCGTTTCAAGATTGCATAGCCACCCAGCCACTGCCTGTGGGTGATCCCTCCAGCGCCTGGGCGGGCCCTCGTCCGCGCTGGGTCTCCCGAACTCAACAGGAGGGCTGTCCGCCGCCTGAGCAACAGACCCGTTACTTGGAGTTAGCGGTTTTCGGGGAGGACGTCGCGATCCCCGGTCCGGTGCTGAGCCGGTACTGGAAGGCCACCGGCGGCTGGTCGGAGTTCCAGACCCGGCGGTACTGCCAACGCCTGGCCGACCTGGCGTTGATCAGCGACTATCGACGCGACCCCGAAGAGGTGATGTTGCACGATGTCCTCCGCGCTTACCTCCGCGAACAGACCAAGCACCGGCGTGACGCGTTACACCGGGCGCTACTTGACGCCCACCGCAGCCTCGTGGCCGACGAGGGCGACTTGAGCGCATGGTGGCAGCTACCCGCAACGCAGACCTACTTGTGGGCATGGCTACCGGCACACCTGCGGGACGCTGGACTGGAGCAGGAACTGCGCGCGTGCCTACACCACCCTGGGTGGCTGGTCGGGAAACTAGAACACATCGGATCGGCCGGGCTGGAAGCCGACCTAGCCCTGTCCGATGATCCACTGTCCCGGGCGCTGGAGATCGCGGTACGGCAAAACGCCCACATCCTCGGGCCCCTGGAACCCCCGGGCTCACTAGCCGCAACCCTGGCCACCCGACTACCTGCCGACGACCCGACCAAAACCCTCGCCGAGGAATTAGTCGCCAGACTGACCACGCCGCACCTACGGGCTATCACCACGCTGCCCGACCTGCCCCACCCAGCACTGTCCCGGGTACTGAACGGCCACACCAGCAACGTGTACTCATTAGTGGCGGCGCCGGACGGGTCGTGGCTGGCCTCCGCCGGTGACGGCGGGGAGGTCCGGGTCTGGGACCCGACCACCGGCACCGCCCGCCACACCCTCGCCGGCCACACCCACCCAGTGCGGGCGTTGGTGGTGGCCCCGAACGGGGCTTGGCTGGCCTCCACTGGCGACGACGGGCAAATACGCATCTGGGACCCGACCACCGGCGTACCACTGGCGTCACTGCGCGTCGCGGGCTGCCTGTTCCATCTCCTCCCGACGTCTACGGCGATCGCAGCCGCCGGAGAACCCCTCTCTGTCAAACTCTCGTGGGACATGGCGATCATGTGAATCTGTGTAGCGAGTAGGGCGAAGACAGGACTTCAAGACCAGTGACGTTGACCATGGCTGACATGCCGTCCTCCGTGCGGGAGGAT
>JBOHFY010000278.1:0-13308 GCA_050699895.1 Pseudonocardiaceae bacterium | reverse complement strand
CAGGCGGGCCAGGTGTCGGTCTCGAAAGGGGGGAAGGCGAGGGAGCTCAGCGTGATCGCGCCGCTGATCCGGGCGCGGGCGTCGGCCGGGGAGAGGTCCGCCCAGGTGGTGTCCGGGTCGTCGTCGGCGAGGCGCATGTGCTCGATCAGCGCGTCGAGTGGTTTGGGGACGGCGAAGGCGTCCTTGACCAGCGTGCCAATGTTGTGGTCGATATAGACCACGAGTGACAGCGCGGAACCGCCGGGCAGGCTCACCCCGATCATGATGTTGTCGCCGTCGCCGAGCGCGTGGACCATCTCGACGACCCCATCGACGGTGGCTTGGCCCAGGTCGGTGAGCCATCCGGGCAGGGCGTGCACCCGTTTGGTTATCTCGCGACGGACTCGGTGCCGCATGATGTCCTCGCCGGACAGCTCGGCGATCACGGCTAGCAGCGCCGAGGTCTCGGGTAGGTCGACCTCAAGGAAGGTTCGTACCAGCTCGTCGCGGGTCGGCAGAGTCGGTTCGAGCGCTCGTTCGAACGGGTTGACCCGCTGCGGTTCAAGCGCCGCGAGCAGCGAGCTGACCAAGAATATCAGGGTGAGTGGGTGGTCGTCAGCGACGGCGGCCGCGACATCTCCCATCAGGCCGGGTTCCTCCGGCTGGGACCGGGGCTGGGTGGGCTTGCCCTGGCCCAGCCGTCGCTTCGCGGGGCTGCGCTTCTCGGGGGGTGTTCGCTTGGACACCCCGGAAAGGTTAGACCCTACGCGATGCACGCAACGATGACACCCGACAGATGACACCCGACAACCGTGGGGCTGAGGGTCGCCGCGGGTCGGTAGCCGTTCACCGAAACCGTGAGTCACGATCGAGTGACACCTGGGTCGTCCAGGTATTTGGGGAGGCGTGCCGCGCCTCCTGTCTGGACGAAGCAGGGAGAAAATGTGATCGGACCGGCCGATGTGCACCGGGTACTCGCGCGGAACACCCTTGTCGATGGCTACGCGTTGGTACTCGACCTTGCGGCTAGTAGCGGGTCCTGGCTGGTCGACGCGGTCACCGGCACCCGGTACCTAGACCTGTTTTCCTCTTTCGCCTCGGCCCCGCTCGGCACCAACCCGCCGGAGCTGACCGGTGACCCGGAATTCCTGGCCAGACTGGCCACCGTCGCGGTCAACAAGCCGGCCAACCCCAACCTGTACACCGTCGAGTACGCGCGGTTCGTCGCGACGTTCGCTCGGGTTCTCGGCGATCCGGCGTTACCGCACCTGTTCTTCATCGACAGCGGCGCGCTCGCGGTGGAGAACGCGCTGAAGGCGGCGTTCGACTGGAAGGCCAAGCGCATCAGTTCGGCCGCTGGGCCGCGTGAGGCCGGTTATCAGGTGCTTCATCTGGAGCGGGCTTTCCACGGCCGTAGTGGGTACACGTTGTCGTTGACCAACACCGAGCCGGCCAAGACGGCGCTGTTCACGAAGTTCGCCTGGCCCCGCATCTCGTCGCCGGCGCTGCGCTTCCCCCTCGTCGAGCACGGTGCGAGGAACGCGAGTGCTGAAAGGGCGGCGCTGGACGCCGCACGAGCGGCGTTCGACGCCGCGGCCGACGTGATCGCTTGCTTTATCGCCGAGCCGATCCAGGGTGAAGGCGGGGACAACCACCTGAGTGCGGGATTCCTGCGGAGCATGCAGGAGCTGTGCGTGGAGTACGACGCGCTGTTCGTGCTGGACGAGGTCCAGACTGGGTGCGGTCTGACCGGTACGACCTGGGCCTACCAGCAGCTCGACCTCGAACCAGACCTCGTGGCTTTCGGCAAGAAGACGCAGGTGTGCGGGGTGATGGGCGGTCGGCGGATAGACCTGGTGCCGGACAATGTGTTCACCGTGTCCTCCCGAATCAACTCGACCTGGGGTGGCAACTTAGTCGACATGGTCAGGGCGACCCGGATCCTCGAGGTCATCCACCGCGACCGGTTGTGTGACGCCGCCGCGAAACGCGGCAAGCACCTGCTGACCGGGCTTGAGCGGACCGCCGCGCGGTACCCGAGTCTAGTCAGTAATCCCAGGGGACGCGGCTTGATGTGCGCGATTGACCTGCCCGATACCGATACCCGCGACGAGATCGTCCGCCGGATGTACTCCGACGAGCGGGTGATCGTGCTGCCGTGCGGGACCGTCGGGCTGCGGTTCCGCCCGTCGCTGACGATCACCGAAGAACAGCTCGACCTTGGTCTGGCCGCGCTGGACCGATGCCTGCCAGCCGTGGTGGTCACCGCGGCCTGAGTCCGCTCACCCGTGAGGAGTACGACAGCAAATAATCATTGTTGAGCCGTCCACACATAATTCGACCGGCTGGTTCGGCCGGCGCGTCGTCCCGGACCCAGACATCAACCCAGCGGTTGTTTCTCTGCAAGAAAAAGGTGAGATTTCGTGATCTCGATTCAGGAAAGGGCGAGCCAGCTCGACTACGCCGACCTTGATCTGGCCACGTTCCAGGCGATGCTCGACGAGCACGGTTACGTGTACCTGCATGGGGTGCCGCCGGACTTCGACCACGTCCAGTACCTGATCCAAATCGGCCCGTTGATGCCACAGTACGACGGCGAATTGATCTGGTCGATCAAGGCGCAGGAACGGTTCGACAACTTATACCACTCGCTCAACACCAAGCCGCTGATGCCGCACACCGAGTGTTACGAGTTTCTGGGGCTGCCGCCGAAGTACCTCGCGCTCTGGTGCCTGGTGCCTGCGGTCGACGGCGGCGGGCAGACCATCCTGGGTGATCTGTATAAGTTCCTCCACACGCTCACCGCGGAGGAGCGGGAAAAGCTGGCCAGCACGAAGTCCCCGTTCGTGTCCAGCGCGGGCGTTCAGGACATGGGGCTGGGGAAGACCGCAGTGCACCCACTGCTCGAAGAGCGTGTGGGCAAGCCGCCGGTGATGCGCTTCAGCTACACCTGCGTCGTGCACAAGGACGACCCGTTCCTGCTGAACGTCCGGGAGCGCGTGGTGGAGTTCTTCAACGACACGCACATCGCGGCCGACTTCGAGCCGAACTCGCTGCTGATCTGGAACAACCACCGGATGGCCCATTCACGCACCGGGTACACCGACCGCAACCGCCACCTGCGGCGGATCTGGCTCGCCGAGAATTGACGGTGAGTAGGCATGACCACAGTCAGGGTGGTGCGCGATATCCATGAAGTAGAGCCGGTAAGATCAAGCGGGTGGTGCCGTCGACGGGCCGTCAGCCAGAAAACTGACGTTCTGCGCGAGGGCGAGGCTGCTGGAGTAGTTGACTGTGTTGGTGGCGCGGCGCATGTACGCGCGCCATGAGTCGGAGCCGGACTCTCGTCCTCCTCCGGTCTCTTTCTCCCCACCGAAGGCGCCACCGATCTCCGCGCCGGAGGTGCCGATGTTGACGTTGGCGATTCCGCAGTCGGACCCATTAGCCGCCAGGAAACGTTCGGCTTCCCGCTGATCCCGGGTGAAGATGCTCGACGACAATCCCTGCGGGACAGCGTTGTTCAACTCGATCGCTTCGTCGAGGCTGTCGTAGGCCAGCACATAGAGGAGAGGGGCGAAGGTCTCCTCGCGGACAACGTCGGTCTGGCCGGGCATGCGAACGATCGCCGGATCGACGTAGCTCGCGTCCGGCGCGTCCGGCGTGGCTCGGCGTGTGCCGCCGACGAGGAGCTTGCCACCGTCGCGCTGAGCGCGCGTGAGCGCGTCCCGCATGGCGTCGTACGCCGTGGTCGAGATGAGTGGCCCGACCAAGGTTCGGTCATCGAACGGGTCACCGATGGGCAGCGCTCGGTACGCGGAGACCAATCGCTCGACCAGGACATCAGCGACGTCGTTGTGCACGATGAGCCGGCGCAGCGTGGTGCACCGCTGTCCGGCGGTACCCACGGAGGAGAACACGGTGCCATTCGTGGCAAGGTCCAAGTCGGCCGAGGGCGTTATCACGGTGGCGTTGTTGCCGCCAAGCTCCAGCAGGGCGCGGCCGAGCCGCGCGGCGATCCGGCCCGCGACTTCCCGGCCCATCCGAGTGGACCCAGTCGCGCTGACCAGGGCCACTCGCGGGTCATCGACGATTTGTTGGCTGATTGTCTGGTCGGCCAACAGCAGGTGGTGTACCTCGATCGGCGCACCGACGTCGTCGGCTGCCCGCGCGAGCAGACGGGCCGAGGCCAGGGAGACGAGTGGCGTGAGTTCGGAGGGCTTCCACACCACGGTGTCGCCACACACCAGGGCGAGTGCCGTGTTCCACGACCACACCGCGGCGGGGAAGTTGAACGACGAAATGACGCCGACGACGCCGAGCGGGTGCCAGGTTTCGGCCAGGCGGTGGCCGGGACGTTCGGAGGCGATGGTGCGGCCGTAGAGCTGTCGGGATAGCCCGACGGCGAACTCGCAGATATCGATCATTTCCTGGACTTCGCCCAGCGCTTCGGAACGGATTTTGCCCGCTTCAATGGTGATCAGGCCAGCGAGGTCGCCATGGTGCTCGCGGATGAGCTCGCCGAGTCTTCGGACAAGCGCACCTCGGCGCGGCGGCGGGGTGGTGCGCCACCGGAGGAAGGCCGCGTGGGCGGCGGCGATGGCCGCATCCGCCTCGGCGGCGGTCGTTGCCCTGAGCCCGAGAAATCGCTTCCCGGTGATCGGTGAGCGCGCGGCCAGATCGACCCCCTCGTTGAGTACGACGCCGATCCGGGCGAGATACCCGTGGGCTCGCTCGGCCAGTGCGGCCGTAGTCGGCAGGGGACCCGCGAGCCCGGTCATGATGTTCACCTTCCTCCCGCTAGGACCCCCACCCAGATCGAGAAGTTCCCACCGCTCAGCGGGGCAGCAGGAGGAGCTTCCCGGTGGTGTGGCGGCCCTGTAGGTCCTGGTGGGCACGGCCGGCGTCGGCTAGCGAGTACCGGCCGCCGATGGTGATCCGCAGCGACCCGTCGAGGATCGCGCCGAAGACCTCGCTCGCGCGCCAGGTGAGCTCGTCGCGGGTGGCGATGTAGTGCGCCAGCGCGGGCCGGGTGAGGAACACCGAGCCGGCCGAGTTCAGCCGCTGAGGGTCCACCGGGGGCACCGGCCCGCTGGCCGCGCCGTAGAGCGCGAGCATTCCGCGTGGGCGCAGCGAGGCGAGGCTGGCGTCGAACGTTGAGGCGCCTACCCCGTCGTAGACGGCGGCGACGCCGTCACCACCGGTCAGCCGGCGGACCTCGCCGGCCACGTCCTCGACCTCGGTGTAGCGGATCACCTCCGCCGCACCAGCTTCCCGGGCCAGTCGCTCCTTCTCGGGGGTGGACACGGTCCCGATCACCCGGCCGCCGCGGGCGGTGGCCAGTTGGGTGAGCAGCAGGCCCATCCCGCCCGCGGCGGCGTGCACCAGTACGGTCTCGCCGGGCTGCACAGCGTGGATGGAAACCGCGAGATAGTGCGCGGTCATGCCCTGCAGGAGAGCGCCTGCGGCGGTCTCGATGTCCACGCCCTGAGGCACCGGCACGGCTTGCGCGGCGGGCACCACAGCCTGTTCCGCGTAGCTGCCCAGGTTCGTCGCCCACGCCACTCGGTCACCGACAGTGAAACCGCCGTTACTGCCGCCGTGTTCCACCGCGGTGACAGTCCCGGCGCCCTCTGTGCCGGGGATGAACGGGAGCGGCATCGGGTATGCACCGCTTCGGCGGTAGGTGTCCTGGTAGTTGACGCCGGCCGCGGCGACCTCGACGAGTAGCTGACCCGGTCCAGGCTCCGGATCGGGCAGCTCCGCGAGCCTCAGGACGTCGGGCTCGCCGGTTTCGGTGATCTGGATCGCTTGCATGGCCACAGCCTACGAGTCGGCGGCCAGCGCCCGCCTGGCCAGCCCGGGCGGCAGGCATCCGGAGCCGGGATCTGACCAGTTACCGCTCAACGATCCCCTATCCGGACTTCCTGCAGAGATCTTTTCCGGAAAACCTCTGGGCCCATAGAAGTGTGGGGTCATCCGGCGGGACACCGCCGCGGACGTGTCCCCCTTGACTGTGTCCCGCATTACCGGTTAGGTCTGGCCTGGCCTGGCCGGGTGGGGTCGATCTCGCACCGTCCGCGAAGAGCGGACGGTGACGTGCTTGGCCGGTCGGTGACCGACATCAGGGTCCAGGCTCGGGTCTGACGAGGAGAGGAAACGCTACTGCCATGCCAGATGACGGACGTCTGCGGAGGTTCCAAACCACGGAACGCGCCATCAGGGTTGCCGTGCCCGGCGAGGACGCCCTGGGGCCGCTTCAGGACCTGCCCGGGAAGTGGGAGAGCACGGGCCACGGCTGGAACATGATCGCTTTGCCGTTCGCCCGGACCCAGCCAGACGCCCTCGACTACCGGTTGCTGCTCAACCAGTACGACGAGACCCTCAACTTCACCCTCGTGGACACGAAAGTGCCCAACCGAGGCGTTGACAACACCCATAATTATCAGACCGATCAGTTGGTTGTGACACTGGACTACGAACAGGTGATCCATCAGGTTGCCGTGACCGATCGCCCGCCGAGTGACGTGGCCGGAGCGCCTGGCCTCGCCATTCACCACGAACCCGGACTGTTCCTCAACATGGTCAACCTGACCACCGATGGGATAAACGTGGCCCGACTGGCCAGTATTCCGCATGGTAACTCGGCCCTGGCCCTGGGGACCAACTCCGAGGTGAACGGAGTTGCGCAGATACCACCGGTCAACGGCCTGCCAGTCGGTGTAACCCAAGATTTAGCCGACCCCTACCTGGAGCCCTACCAGCACTTCCATGCGAACCCCTTCCTCGGGACGGTCAACGACGACCCGACCTTCCCAGGGTTCGACCCGACAGCGCCGCATCTGCTCTTGACCCTGGCCAACCAGGGCGTCAACGTCCAGACGACCACCGTCCTAGAGCTGGACACGACAACCGAGTCAGGCGGCATCAGCAATATCCCGTTCATTAAGAAGCAAGCAGATGCCGCAGCCATGAAATCCACGTTCTGGATCCAGAAGCTTGACGGGGACAGTCCGACGTTCCGTCTGCAGTATCTGCAAGTAGTGAACCTGGAGTTCTTCCCGCGCGCCGACGGCCTGCCCGGACGTATCATCTGGCCGCACGTCAGTATCAACACACTGGACAAAGTCTCGGACACGCCTGACATGGCGTGAATGCTCGGTGCCCCGGCGGACTTGGTACATCTCATCGCGGGCCATCCCTGCTCAACCTGTGCTGATAGCGAACCTCAGCCGGAGAGCGGAACATTCTGGGGTTGCGACCTCATGTCGCAACCCCAGAATGTTACGCTCTCGTGCGTTACCCGGTGCCCGCGCCGGCCAGTGGTCGCGGGCTGTCCGCGGTGGTGCCCGGTACCGGCACGTGGTCGCGGGTCCGGCAGCTCGTCCAGAGTGCGGCCATCGCCACGACCACTGAGGCGGCACCCAGGACGTGCAGCGAGACCAGTACTTCAGGTACCCCCGTGAGGTACTGCACGACACCGAGCGTGCCCTGGGCGAGTACCACGCAGCCCAGCACCGCGTAGCGCCGCCATGTCCGGGCCGGCACACCCACCGCACGCAGCGCGAACCCCAGCCCGGCGAGCAGCCCGAGGAAGCCGACGAGCAGGTCGGCGTGCAGTTGCGCTAGTGCCGGGACGCTGACCGCGAGCCTGGGGGTAGCGGCGTTTCCCGCGTGCGGGCCCGCCGAGGTCACCAGTGTCCCGGCGATCAGCAGCGCCGCCAGCACCGTGGTGGCGGCGCGCAGCAAGCCGCGCAGCGGGCCAGGCAGGTGCCAGTGCGGCGGCCCGTCGCCCTCGGTGAAGGCCGCGACCAGCAGCACCGCCAGCCACACCAGCGCCATCGACACGAGAAAATGCACGGCGACGGTCCACCAGGCCAGCCCGGTCCGGACCGTGATGCCCCCGAGAACGGCCTGCGCCGCGACACCGATGGGCATCGTCGCGGCCAGCGGGACCAGCCGCCGGCGCCGGGGCCGGACCGCCACCGCGACCACCAGGCAGGCCAGCCCGGCGAGGCCGACCAAGCCGGTGAGCAGGCGGTTGCCGAACTCGATCCACTGGTGCAACGCGGCGACCTCGGGATGCGGCCGCGGCACCAGGCTTCCCGGGAAGCACTGCGGCCAGGTCGGGCAGCCCAGCCCTGATCCGGTGACCCGTACCACGGAGCCGGTCACCGCGATGCCCGCCTGCGTGATCACCGCGGCGATCCCCGCAGCCCGCGCCAGGCTTGCCGGTAAGCGATTCCGCGAGGGTGTGACAGGCACAAGCTGATGGTAGGCAGGCTCAGGATAGGCGCAGGGTGCGGGCGGCGAGTGCGGCTGCGAGCGTGGCCCACGCTAGTAGCACGGCTAGTGCGCTCCAGGGGGTGGCGCCCTCGGCCAGCGCGGTGCGCAGGCCCTCGGCCAGCGCGCCGGAGGGCAGCGTGGCGGCGAGCGCGGCGAGCGGCCCGGGCAAGGCGTGCACGGACAGCACGATGCCACCCGCCACGACGAGTACCAGCCAGACCGTGTTCGCCACCGCGAGCACCACCTCAGCCCGCAGCGACCCCCCGAGCAACACCCCGAGCGCGCCGAACGCGGCGGTGCCGGCGAGGACCAGCAGCGCGGCGGGGGCCACCCCGGCCGGCTCTGGATGCCAGCCCAGCGCGGCGGCCACCGCGCCGAGCACCACCAGCTGCACCAGCACCACCCCGAGCACCGCGAGCATCCGGCCAGCGACCAGGGACCAGCGCGGTAGCGCGGTAGCGGCCAACCGTTTGAGCACCCCGTAGCGGCGGTCGAAACCCAGCGCGATGGCTTGCCCGGTGAACGCGGTGGACATCACGGCCAGCGCCAGAACGCGCGGGGTGACGTTGTCCACCCGCGGGCTGGGCACCGGTACCACGTTCAGCGCCGTGAGCCCGACCAGCATCCCCAGCGGGATGAGCAGGGTGAGCAGCAGTTGCTCCCCGTTGCGCAGGGTGAGGATGAACTCGGTGCGCGCCTGGGTGAATAGCATCCGGGACAGCCGGCCCCGGCCTGGCGCGGGCGCGAAGGTGCCGGGGGCGAAGGTGGTCACGGCCGCAACTCCCGTCCGGTGAGCTCCAGGAACACGTCCTCCAGGCTGCGCCTGGATACCCGCAGATCCTCGGCGAACACCTCCTGTTGGGCGCACCACGCGGTCACGGTGGCCATCACCTGCGGGTCGATCAGGCCCTCGACGAGGTACCCACCGGGGCGTGGCTCACTGGCTGTGCACCCCTGCGGCAGTGCTCTGCACAGCGGGCCGAGGTCCAGGCCGGGCCGGGCCCCGAACCGGAGTTGCCGCTCGGTACCAGCTGAAGTCAGCTCAGCGGGGCTGCCCTGGGCCACCACCCGGCCGTGGTCGATGATCACCACCTGGTCGGCCAGCGCCTCGGCCTCCTCCATCCGGTGCGTGGTGAACAGCACGCTGACGCCGTCCGCGCGCAGCTGCCCGATGATGTCCCAGACCAGCCGCCGGGCCTGCGGGTCCATGCCGGCGGTGGGCTCGTCGAGGAATACCACTTCCGGCCGGCCGACCAGGGCACAGGCCAGCGCGAGCCGCTGTTGCTGGCCGCCGGACAGTCGCTTGTAGGGCACCCGCGCGACGCCGGTGAGCCCGAGCACGTCAAGCAGCCATCCGACCCCCAGCGGCTGGGCCGCGCAGACCGCGACCAGACCGAGCATCTCAGCGGCCCGCACGCCCGGGTAAGCCCCGCCGCCCTGGGGCATCACCCCGACTCGGGGGCGCAGCGCCGCACCGTCGGTGACCGGGTCCAGCCCCAGCACCCGGACCATGCCGGCATCCGGGCGCTGGAACCCCTCGCACACCTCGACCGTCGTGGTCTTGCCGGCACCGTTGGGCCCCAGCAAAGCCAGCACCGTGGCTGGCGCCACCCGCAGATCGAGCCCGTCCACGGCCCGCACCGCGCCGAAGCTCCGGACCAGGCCGCAGACCTCGACAGCAGCCGATGACGCGGTCGGGGTCACGGTCACAGAGCCTAGGTCGCGCCCCCGGATCGGGGCCCACTGGCCCGCGGGGTCGTCCTGGACCACAGGGCCGCTGGCAATGGCCCCCTGGCCCGCAGAGCCCCGGAAAATGCCGCTGCCAACGCGGGAGTGCGCCCGCGAACCAGCAGCATCGGTACCACCAGGGTGATCGCCGCCGCCGTGATCGCCGCGGGCAGCACCCAGGCCCGGAACAGGAAGTCCGAGCCGGTGGGCGCCACCACCACCGCGAGTACCGCGCAGGCTGCGGTAGCGGTGCTGCGATAGGCCGGGTGGGTGGCGGAGGCCGCCAGCGGGATCACGGCCCACAGCAGGTACCACGGATGCACTACGGGCCCCAGCAGCACCACGGCACCCAGCCCGACCCCGAGCCCGGCCAGTGGCTCGAGCCGTCCCTTCCAACACCGCCACAACAGCAGCAGGCAGACTCCACCAGCGGCGGCCAGCCCGGTGGCTCGGGTGAGCGCGAGCACCGAGGTGATGTGATCGCCCAATCCGAGCAGGCTGCCGATCCACCCGGCAAGCAGGCCGAGCTCGGTCACCACCGACATCCAGCTGCGCACCGCGTTGGGCGTGCCGAGCGCACCAACCCAGCCGAAACCAAGCCCGGTGCCCAGTCCGATCGCCACTGTGGTGGCCACCGCGACCCCACTGACCGCCGCGCCCGCCCACACCACGTCGCGCAGCCGGCCACCCCGGTGCCGGGCGCACCACACGATGACAAAACCGAGCGCTAACGCGGCGGGAACCTTCACCTGGGCCGCGGCGGCGATGAGCGCTGTGCCGCCGAGCAGGGCTGGTCCCGCCTCGGGGCCGCGCAGCGTCAGCTCCAGGCCGAGGAGCATCAGGCCAATCATCAGTGCCTCGTTGTGCACTCCGCTGACCAGGTGAAGCAACACCAACGGGTTCGCGGCGCCGAGCCACAGCGCGAACACCGGTGAGACGCCCACCCGGCGGGCCAGCCGCGGCAGCGCCCAGACGATCATCAGTAGCCCAGCCACCGCCAGAGTGCGGTGCAGCAGCTCGCCGAGCACGACGTCGTCGCCGGCGATCCAGTCGATCGGCCTTCCCAGGGTGAGGGATAACGGGCCGTAGGGCGCCGGGGTGTGGCGCCAGATCGTGGGGATCCCCCGAACGAGGGGATGGTCCACGCCCAGCGCGTCGGCCGGACCGAGCACATAGGGGTCCAGCCCGCGGTTGACCATCGCGCTCTGCGCCAGGTAGCTGTAGACGTCCCGGCTGAACATCGGCGGGGCGACCAGCAGCGGCGTCGCCCACATCAGCATCGTGCGGTCCAGCTGGGCTCGGGAGACCAGCCGGGCCCGTCCGGGAGCGGCCAGCGCGCCGAGCCACAGCCAGGCCAGCACCACCATGACGATGCCGGTGTAGGCGACCGCCAGCGACGCGGTGGGCATCCGGGGGAACAGCCCCAGCACAGGACGGCCGACCACCGGGTTGCCCAGTACCGGAGCGGTCCCCGCGCCGAGTGAGCCCAGGCCCATGAGCAGCGCGCCGACGGTGCCGAACCGGCGCACCGTGTCGAGCTGGCGGGTCTGCGCCGGATCCAGGGCCAGATCCAGAGCCGGACTCTGGGTCGGCGGCACCGCTGCGGGCTGGGGTGCCCCCACAGCACGCACGTTCCCGGCCACCACGCCGCGAAGAGTAGCGCCGCGGTGTGCCGGCATCCGTGACGGAGCAACGTGGCGCTTTGCGCTTACTCCCTGAAATACGTAACATAGGTGTTGTGAAAAACGTCGGGGCCGCCAGCGGGGAGGGTCGGACCCGCGAGTCGGTAGCGCGGATGTTGCTGGAGCACGGCCCGGTGGCGGCCGCGCGGGTCGCTGACTCGTTGGGGCTGAGTCCCGCCGCGGTGCGCCGGCACCTGGACGTTCTGCTAGCTGACGGGCAGGCCAGCTACCGCACGGAACCGCGCCGGGGGCCTCGCGGTCGTGGTCGCCCAGCTAAGTTGTTCCTGCTCACCGAAGCCGGCCGGGCGCGGTTTGAGCATACCTACGACGATCTGGCGGTGGCCGCGCTGCGCTTTCTGTCCGAGCGTGACGGTGAGCAGGCGGTCCGCTCGTTCGCTGAGCGCCGGGTGGCGGAGCTGGTTGGTCGGCACCGGGCCACCGTGGCTGCCGCGCCCGACCCGGTCGCGCGGGCGCAACTACTGGCGGTCGCCCTGAGCGCGGAGGGATACGCCGCGTCAGCTGAGTACGTCGG
Organism: Pseudonocardiaceae bacterium; assembly: GCA_050699895.1. Lineage (GTDB taxonomy): Bacteria > Actinomycetota > Actinomycetes > Mycobacteriales > Pseudonocardiaceae. Next base: position 1,104 of record JBOHFY010000278.1, on the reverse strand, counting down.
TGCCGGTGAGCAGTTATGCCAGCACCATTGCCCGGTCTCCCACGTCGCCACGGAGTTTCCGCAGCTGTGCGAGGCCGAGACCGCGGCGTTCGCCGACCTGCTGGGTGTCCATGTGCAGCGGCTGGCCACCATCGCCCGCGGCGACGTGGTATGTACGACGCACGTTCCTGAGGCTCGGGCACCGCGCGGTGCCCAGAGGACTGTTACCACCACTGACCCGGCACCACAGAACCGGATGGAGGCGTCTGAAGCATGACGACTGCCCCTGAGCAGGATGTGCGAGCGCGGAACGCCCTGACCACACCGCTCACCCAGGAAGAGACGCTCTCCGGCCTGGGTCGCTATGAATACGGATGGGCCGACTCCGACGCCGCCGGCTCCACCGCGCAGCGTGGCCTGTCCGAGGCTGTGGTCCGTGACATCTCGGCTAAGAAGGACGAGCCGGAGTGGATGCTGGAGACCCGGCTGAAGGCGTTACGCCTGTTCCGTCGCAAGCCGATGCCGCAGTGGGGCGCCGACCTGTCCGGTATCGACTTCGACAACATCAAGTACTTCGTCCGGTCGACCGAGAAGCAGGCCGCGTCCTGGGACGACCTGCCCGAGGACATCAGGGCCACCTACGACCGGCTGGGCATCCCCGAGGCGGAGAAGGCCCGGCTGGTGGGCGGTGTGGCCGCGCAGTACGAGTCCGAGGTCGTCTACCACAAGATCCGCGAGGACCTGGAGGAGCTCGGTGTCCTGTTCCTGGACACCGATACCGCGCTGCGCGAGCAGCCGGAGATCTTTGAGCGGTACTTCGCCAGTGTGATCCCGGCGGGTGACAACAAGTTCGCCGCGCTGAACACCGCGGTGTGGTCGGGCGGGTCGTTCATCTACGTGCCGCCCGGCGTGCGCGTCGACATCCCGTTGCAGGCCTACTTCCGGATCAACACCGAAAATATGGGCCAGTTTGAGCGAACGCTGATCATTGTTGACGAGGGCGCGTACGTGCACTACGTCGAGGGGTGCACGGCGCCGATCTACAAGTCCGACTCGCTGCACTCTGCGGTCGTCGAGATCATCGTCAAGAAGGGCGCCCGCTGCCGCTACACCACGATCCAGAAC
>JBOHFY010000277.1:0-3306 GCA_050699895.1 Pseudonocardiaceae bacterium | reverse complement strand
GTGGAGCGGTTGGTGGAGGACACCGACAGTGGGGAAGCGCTGCCGCTGCTGGCTTTTACCCTGGCCCAGCTCGCGGAGGGTGTCACGCGCGGCGGAAGCTTGTCCAGTACCCGCTATGAGCAGCTCGGTGGGGTCCAGGGAGCGCTGAGTCGTCAAGCCGACGCGGCACTGGCCGAGGCGCTCACCGTGGGGGGTCGCCGCCGTGAGGAGGTGATCGCCGGGTTGCTGCGGCTGGTCACCGTGGACGAGCAGAGCCACCCGACCCGGTGGCGGATCCCTCGCGAGGAGTTGCCCACGCCGGTGGTCACCGAGCTGGATGCTTTCGTGACCACACGGTTGCTCACTACCGACACCACCAATGGCAATGGCACTGTCGTGATCGGTGTCACGCACGAGGCATTCCTGTCCGCCTGGCCCCCACTGGCTCAGGCGATCGCGGCGAACGCCTCGGCCCTGCGCGCCCGACGCGCGGTGGAGCAGGCCGCCACACCCTGGCACGAGCACGGGCGCCCGCGCCAGCGGTTGTGGGGCGGGGGTCAACTCGCCGCCGCCGTGACCGACACCGGCGCCCGAACCTGTGCCGGTATCGCATCGTCGTCAGCCCGGGGCCTGTCACGGTGGCTGCCCGCAGCGCGCCGGGTGCTGGTCACCGACCGGGTCGATCTCAGCTTGACGGCTCGGGAGTTCCTGCACACCAGCATCCGTTGTGATCGCTCCCGCCGCAGACGCGCGCTCACCGTGCTCTCCGTGCTGTCCGTGCTCGCGCTGGTGGCGGCGGGTATCGCCCTGGGCCAACGGCATACCGCCCAGCAACAACTGCGACTCGCCACCGCCCGCCAGCTCATCGCCCAAGCCGACGCGCTCACGGAGTCCGACCCGCTCACCGCGCTGAAACTCAGCCTCGCGGCCCAGCACATCGACCCCACCGGGGAAACCCGCAGCGCCCTGGACCACAGCCTCACCACACCCCCGGCGTTCTACTCCAGCACCCTGACCGGCCACACCGGTGCGGTGTACTCGGTGGCGTTCGCCCGGGATGGGCGCACCCTGGCCACCACCGGCTATGACCGGACGGTGCGGTTGTGGGACCTCACCGACCGCGACCACGCCCGCCCCCTGGGTGCCCCCCTGACCGGCCACACCAGCGCGGTGTACTCGGTGGCGTTCGCCCCGGACGGGCGCACCCTGGCCACCACCAGCGATGACCAGGCGGTGCGGTTGTGGGACCTCACGGGCCTCACTGATCTCCTCAACCACACGGTCGAGTACGCCTGCTCCCTCACACACGGTGGATTCCACCCCGACGAGTGGGCCCGCTACATCCCCGACCCGCCTTACCAGAACACCTGCCCACGCTGACATCACACGAGAGCACCCCACCTCTCTATGACCTGCGCTCTATCACGCGAAACCCAAGGATGGCCGCAGGTTCGAATCCTGCCGGAGCGCTCCGCCCCAGCCAGAGGCTTACTATCGCCAGAGGAACGTCGGGTGAGCCGTGATCGATTCACCCGACGTCATCTAGCTGGCCTCAGTTGCTGCGGTCAGGCCGTCGGGACGGGTACCTCGTCCTCTCTATCTTCGTCGGCGTGGTCGGTTGGCTGGCTCTCTTCGGTGGGTTTCCAGAGCAGGTCGCCGACTTGTGTCGCCACGTCTCGCCGGATGGCCGCGATGATGTGTTGGTATCGGGCGGCCATGGCGGTGTTGGACCATCCCATGATTGCCATCACCGTTCGGTCGGGGATCTGCAACAGCAGTAGCACCGTGGCGGCTGTGTGCCGAGCGTCGTGCAACCGGCGTTCTGGTACCCCGGCTCGTTCAAGTAACCGTTTCCATTCGGTGTAGTCGGTGCGTGGGTTGAGCGGTCCGCCGGTCGGCGTGGTGAACACGTAGCCCGTTTCCTGCCAGAGCTGTGCCGCTGTCAGTCGGTCGCGCTCCTGTTCCGCTTTGTGGTGTTTGAGCAGCGCCACCAGCTCATCGGGCAGGCCGATTCCGCGTTTTCCGGCCTTGGACTTCGTACCGGCGGTTTCCTTGCGCAGCGGGATCCGTTGCGGGCAGTACCCGCCGAACTTGTGACCGCACGGTTCGGAGCATCCGTGGTCCCACTTCGGGCGTAACCGGCTACGGCGCACGATCAGGGTTCCGTCATTTAGGTCGATATCTGACCACTGCAACCCGAGCGCTTCACCTTGGCGCAGACCGAATTATTCGCCCGCGCGAGTACGAGGCGCTGATGAGTGCGATGACGGAGAATGTGGGATGTGGAACCAGCGTGATCGTCACGGCACCGTTCATCCGCGAACTGCACGATACAGCCTGGATCGGTAGGGTCACGGCTACCTGTCAGGACATGGACGCGGAGCTCGCCGTGGTCTGGGTTTACTGTGACGCCACGACCATGCACACCTACATTCGACACCGTGGAGCGGCGCGCGACGCCGCCAAACTCGAGAACTGGAACGCGTACCTGGACGCGATCGACCTCGAATTCCGCCCACCGGTTCCGCACATCGTGGTTAACAACTCGGCATCGGTCATTCCCTTGCAGACACAGGCCAGGAGGCTGCTGGCCTCGGTTGTTGGCGCAGGCGCAAGCTAATGCCAGCGGTGATACTCTACGGCCCGCCAGCGGCGGGGAAGAACACGGTCACCGAGGCTCTGACCCGGCTGGACGACAGCTACCGGCTTTATCAGCCTCTGAAAGTGGGAGCCGGTCGCACGGTCGGTTACCGGATGACCACGTTGTCGCACGTCGATGAGCTACGGAACGCGGGTTCCGTAGTCTGGGAAACCCGCCGGTATGGCGCACTGTACGTCGTGGACCGGGCGTCGCTGGCCGACATGCTCGAGGTGTGTAGTCCGGTCTTGCACATGGGGCAGGTCGGGGCCGTGAAAGCGGTGACCGCCGCTCTGCCCCCGCCGACGCGGTACGTCACCGTATGGCTGTGGTGCCCTCGCGATGTCGCGCTCAGCCGGATAGCCGAACGCGACACAGGAGACACGACAGCACGGCTGCTGGCATGGGACGAGACCGCACCCCTACCGGAAGCCGGCATCTCGATCAACACGGCCGAAGTGCACCCTGCTGACGCTGCCGCGATGATTCACAGTCGAGTCCAAGATCGGCGCAACAGAGCCGTGGGTCCGTCCCTGCTTCCCCATTCACGCCGCGTTTGTGGGATACAGCCGCCCGGCGGGACTATCACGGGGGTTACCAGGGCGATTATCAGTATGAGAAATTACGGCCGTTCAGCTTCTCGGACCGGAACCGCCGGGCCGCCAGAGCGGCGTGGTGGTGGGCATGAG
>JBOHFY010000276.1:0-1649 GCA_050699895.1 Pseudonocardiaceae bacterium | reverse complement strand
CCACCGGCATGTCGGCGCCGCCGATCGGCAGCACGACCAGCAGACCCAACGCCGCGGCGAACACCAACGTCCCGATGATCAATAACTGGGCGTCGCTGCCGGAGCCGATCGCGACCGCGCAAGCCAGCGCTGCCAGCAGCACCAGCGCATTGACCAGCTGCTGTGGCTTACCCAGGCTGATCGGCCGGCCGGGGACGAGTTCCTGCAGCTTGCCGAAGGCCACCAGGGAGCCCCAGAACGACACCGACCCGACAATTGCGCCGAACAGCGAGGCAATCATCACGTACCCGGGCTCTAAAGCGAAGCCGGCGGTGCTGTTGAACTCCACCCAGGAGATCAGCGCGACCGCGCCGCCGCCGACGCCGTTGAACAGCGCCACCATCTGCGGCATCGCGGTCATCTTCACCTGCTTGGCGGCCGGCACCCCGAGCAGGGTGCCCAGCGCCACGCCCAGCACGATGAGCGCCCAGTTGCTCACCCCCGGGGTGAGCAGGGTCGCCAGTACCGCGATGCCCATTCCCACCGCCGCGATGAGGTTGCCGCGCACAGCGGTGCGCGGCCCGGTCAGCCCCATCAAGCCGTAGATGAACATCGCGAAGGCGACGATATAGAGGACTACGACGAAGGTCGTCATCGCTGCTTGCCCTTGAACATGCCCAGCATCCGGTCAGTGACCAGGAAGCCACCGACCACGTTGATGGTGCCGAACGCGATCGCCACCACCAGCAGCAGCTTGTCGAAGATCGTGAGGTCGTGGCCAAGGCCGAGCACCACGATGCCGCCCAGCAACACAATGCCGTGGATGGCGTTCGTGCCGGACATCAGCGGGGTGTGCAGGGTGTTGGGTACTTTGGAGATCACGGAGAAGCCGACGAAGCCGGCCAACACGAGGATCGCCAGGTTGGCAAGCAGCATCAGCGGTTGTCCCCTTCCCGGGTGATGCAGGAGCGCACCAGCACCTCGTCATCGGAGTCCGGTACCAGTCTGCCCTGCTTGTCCACCATCAACTCCAGGAGTGACTGCACGTTGCGGGCGTACAACTCACTGGCGTGCTCGGGCATCGTGGCCGGCAGGTTCAGTGGCGAGGCGATCGTCACATCATGGCGCACCACGACCTCGCCGGGAACTGTCAATTCGCAGTTACCCCCGGTCTCCCCAGCCATGTCGACGATCACGCTGCCCGCCCGCATGCCCTTCACCGCCTCGGCGGTGACCAGGATCGGGGCCTTGCGCCCAGGCACCAGCGCAGTGGTGATCACGACGTCGAAACCGCTGGTCGCCTCGGTCAGCCGTTGCTTCTGCTCGGCCCGCTCGTCCTCAGTCAGCTCGCGGGCGTAGCCGCCCTCGCCGGCCGCCTCGATGCCCAGGTCGAGCCATTTGGCGCCCAGCGAGCGCACCTGGTCAGCGACCTCGGGCCGCACGTCGTAGCCAGTGGTCCGGGCCCCCAGGCGCTTGGCGGTGGCCAGCGCCTGCAGCCCCGCCACCCCGACGCCGAGCACCAGCGCGCTCGCCGGTTTGACGGTGCCAGCGGCGGTGGTGAGCATCGGGAAGAACCGGGTGGACAGCTCAGCGGCCAGCAGCACCGCCTTGTACCCGGCCACGTTGGCCTGCGAGGACAGCGCGTCCATCGACTGCGCGCGGGAGATCCG
>JBOHFY010000275.1:0-6755 GCA_050699895.1 Pseudonocardiaceae bacterium | reverse complement strand
GGCTGAGCGCAACGCCTTCCGTGCCGAGCGCCGCCGACGCGACAGATAACGTCAGGTTCACTTCGGGGCATCGACTGGGGCGACGTACAGCGCCTCCCCTGTCCGCAGGCGTTCGGCCAGGTTGCTGCGTTGCGGCTCTGCGGCCGACACGAGCTGGAGACCCGCGACGGCGAGGGCGACGATTACCTGCTCGGACAGCGTCCGGTGGTCGTGTCCGGCCGCCGTGGTGTCCAGCGACAGCCAGACCCGCGTGTCCCGTCCCGGCGACACCTTGAGCGCATCTCCCGCCGAGCCACAGGACAGCCCGGCAGCCGTGATCGCGTCGACCGTCTGCGAGCGCAACTCGGCAGCGTTCCGCTGGTCCACTGCCCGCGCGGCTTGATAGATGTCGTCGGCCAGCGCCGCAGCGGCGCGGACTGCGGTGTCGACCTGAACGACGTACGGGCCGAGGGTGATCGTGTCCTTCTCCGGATCGTAGGCGAAGCCCCAGTACATACTTGCCACGTCACGCAGCAACTTACCGGCCTTGACGTCCTTCTTCTGCGGCCCGCTGCCGTCTCCGCAGGCCCACTCGTCGAAGTGCATGAGGGCATCACGCATGTGCTTGATCCCGGGCAACGTCTTCTCGAACCGCTGCCTGGCCCGGCTGAGCTCGGCGTACACGACCCGATCGATACCCAGCTCCCGCAAGCGCCAGGTGGGACACCAAGTCCAGGCGCACCGAGTGCGATAGCGGACCGCGATCTTCCCAGGCCGGGCACCACATCTGGATCTTGAGGACCTCTCTGACCGGCACACCGGGGCTGGTGGAAATCGGTCACAGATCCCTGGTGCCTGACTACACTTTCCTCCGAGGACACCGTTCGAGCAAACGAGGAGGCGCGTATGGGTGGCAGCAAAGCTGAGAAACCCCTTCCGCCGATCTTCAGCTACGGGGAGGCGCGTGGCCTCGGACTGTCAGACCGTCGGCTCTACGCCTTGCGCGATCAGGGTCTCATTGAGGTGATCGGGCGTGGCCTGTACCGCCGTGCTGACGTCGCTACTCAAGCCGACCTCGACCTCGTGGAGATCGCTCACCGCGCGCCCGAAGCCACTCTCTGCCTGGCCAGCGCACTGGCGCGGCACGATCTCACCGATCTCATCCCCGCCACCATTGACATCGCGCTTCCCCGCGGACGGCGACGCCCGAGCGTGCGAGCTCCGGTCACCTGGCACCTGTTCGCCCCCGCCACCTTCAACATCGACCGGGATCATCTTCGTCTGGACGACCAGCTTTCGATCGGACTATACGGCCAGGCTCGCTGCATCCTCGACGCATTCCGCCTGCGCCACCACGAAGGGCCCGAACTGGCCATCATCGCCCTGCGCCGCTGGCTGGTCCAGCCGGGCGCGCAGCCCTCGACACTGCTGCGGATGGCGCAGCACTTCCCGCAGGCCGAGCCCGCCCTGCACACCGCACTGGAAGTGTTGCTGTGAACGTCAGCCGTCCCACCCGGGCCACGACCGCGGGTCGCGCTTACCTCGACCTGCGCCAACCTCGCCCGCCAGCTCGGCCGACCCACCGACGAACTCCATCAGCTCTACGCCCTCGAAGGCTTCCTAACCCGGCTCGCGGCGTCGCCCTACGCTGATCAACTGACTCTGAAGGGCGGTGTCCTACTCGCCGCCTACGACGCGCGACGCCCTACCCGAGACATCGACCTACATGCCCAGCAGCTGCCCGGCGACGTCGACGACGTCCTGCACCTGGTGCGAACCGTGGCCGGTCTGACCGCCGACGATGGGCTCCTCTTCGACGCCACAAGAGCAACCGCAGAGGTCATCCGCCACGACGATCCCTACGCTGGCGTCCGAGTCACCCTCGCCGCCGAACTCGCCACCGCCCGCCTGCGCTTCCACATCGACGTCAACCTCGGCGATCCCGTCCAACCCCCGCCACAGCCGATCCGGCTGCCGCGTCTGTTGCGCGGCCACATCAAGCTCCTCGGCTACCTTCTGCCGATGGTGCTCGCCGAGAAGATCGTGACCGCGGTGCAGCGCGGCACCGCTGCGCGACCTCCTCGCCGACTACGCGTCGGCTGCGCAACCTCGATGGGCAGCCTGGCGGCGTCGACAGCAGTTGGATGACCGGCTCCCAGAAGCATTCACTGAGCTGCTCGGCCATGTCATCGCCTTCGCCGACCCCGTCCTCACCGACACCGCCACCAAGAAGACATGGAACAGCGCCACCCGCCACTGGTCAGCCCAATCCGCCCCGAGTCCGCGCGTGACACCACCTGTGACCCGACCCTGATCTCACTGCGGATCCATCTGCTCGAGGGCGACTTCGGACCGGTTCCGCAACCCGCGTTCTGGCAGATCGAGGTCACCGGCGATGGACGAATCCCACCATAGAAGCGGTATCAGTGGTGCGTTGAAATGTGCACTGAATAGGTCAGGAAAAGGGTACTGTGGCAGGCGTGGCTGCCTTGTACCTGCCGAGGTTGGTGGACGAGCTGATCTCGGATTTTCTCGTCGACCTGCCCGGCCTGCTGATCGTCGGCCCCCGGGCCACTGGCAAGACGACCACCGCGCGGCGCTACGCGAGGAGCATCGTCCACCTCGACCAGGATGTTGAGGCCGAGCAGTTCAGGGCCGACCCCGACGTGGCGCTCGCCGGTCTGCCCGAGCCGGTGCTGCTGGACGAGTGGCAGGCGGTGCCCGGCGTGCTGGGCGCGGTCAAGCGGGCCATCGACAGCTCGCCGCGGCCCGGCCGTTTCATCGTCACGGGGTCGGTCCGTGACGATTTGCTGAGGTCCAGTTGGCCAGTCACTGGACGTCTGGTGCGGGTGGAGATGACCGGACTCACCATGCGTGAGTCGCAGCGCGGTGACCTGACCGCTGCGCCGTTCTTCCGGCGGATCGCCGAGCGGGGCGTCGAGAGTTTGGTGGTACCGTCCGATCCGCCCGACCTGCGGGGCTACGTTGAGCACGCGGTCGTCGGGGGATACCCGGACCCGGTACTCGGTATCCCCGCTGCCCGCAGAGCGCGATGGCAGCTCAGCTATCTCGATCGATTGCTTACCCGCGACGCTGCCGACGTCGACGCTCCTCGCGACCCTGTGCGTCTCCTGCGCTTCTTTCAGGCCTACGCACTCAATACCGCGGGCGAGGTGACCGACCGAACTCTCTACGAGACGGCGGGTATCAACCGGAGGACCGCCGAGGCGTACGAGCGGTTGCTTCAGGCGTTGTTTCTGATCGACGTCGTGCCGGCCTGGAGCACCAACCTGCTCAAACGGCTCGTCCGGGCACCGAAGCGGTACCTGCGCGACACTGGGCTGGCGGCCGCCGTACTCGACGTCGGCGTGGACGACGTGCTGCGCAACGGCGACATTCTCGGCAGGATGATCGAGACTTTCGTGCACGCTCAGCTGCGCGCTGAACTTCCGCTTTATGACCAGCCACCGCGCCTGTACCACCTGCGCCAGGAAGGCGGGGTCCGTGAGATTGACCTCATCGCCGAACTTGGCCTTCGGCGTGTCATCGGGCTGGAGATCAAGGCAAGGTCCGCGCCGTCGGCGGAGTCCGCCAAGCATCTGGTATGGCTACGTGACCAGCTCGGTGACACCTTCGTCGGTGGCGTCGTCCTGCACACCGGTCGACATGTCTACCGCCTCGCCGAGAGGATCGTAGCGGCGCCGATCTGTACGATCTGGGCGTGACCTACCGCAGTTGCCACACCAGGCGTCGCCGTGGGTGGGATGGTTTCATCGTGGATGGCGCGTCCGCGGCGGCCCGACGATAACCGTGCACTAGCTGATCCCCATGCCCTGGCGTCGTATCCTGGCAGATGTTCTGTATCGAGGGAGACACCATGAAGGTCAGCGTCGAGCTGGGCGATGACGTCCTGCGCGTGGTCGATGAGCTGGCAAGCAGAAGCGGCCGACCGCGTGATGAGATCATCGCCGAAGCGGTCCGCCAGCAAGCGGTACGTCAGCAGACGGCTTCAGCCATGCTCGCAGATCTGCTCGTGGGTCACGATGATGGACTCTCCGACGATGATGCTGACGCCGTGGCGCAGGCTGAGCGAAACGCTTTACGCGCCGAGCGCCGCCAAAGAGACAGGCAGCAGGGCCGGCCGGTCGCGCCGTGACGGGACTGCCCGTCGTCCTTCCCTGCCGCGCGGTGATCGACCCCAACGTCTTCGTCTCGGCGCTGATGACGAAACCTGGCAGTGCTGCTCTCACCACCGCACAAGCCTTGGCTACGGACCATCTGATCTTAGTGGCGTGCCCTTACCTGCTTGCTGAACTCTCCGAGGTCGCGAAGCGGACGAAGTTCCGCCAGTACTTTTCCGTCGAGCAGGCGGAGTTGCTGGTCGCCGCGCTGGCGTTGAAAGCAGAGATGCATCCCGACCCGCCCACGGGGCCGAGGGTATGTGCTGATCCCGACGACGACTACCTGTTTGCGCTTGCTGCGGTTGCCGACGTGCCTCTCGTGGTCAGCGGTGACCGCAAAGTGCTGGCTGTGCAGCTGCCAAGTGTCGATGTGCTCACCCCAAGGCAACTGGTGGACCGGCTGGATGAGCTGATCGACGGACCGCTATGCCCGGCGCCACGACAGGTGGGGCCTGGCGACCACCGAACACCGCTGTGATGAGTCCCCTAGTCAGTGGCTAGCTGAACCGGGCCGCAGGGGAGCCAGCCGGCCCTGGGCCTGAAGGGTGCCGGGGTGGGACCCGTTGCCAGCCCACGACGACGGGGTGCTGGCCTGGCTAGAACAGCCGGGGACGGTAATGGCGCTTGGGAGCCCTCCCGGGGACGCGCGCCGGACGACGCTGCCCGGGATGGCTTGAGGGCTCTGATTGCCGAGCATGTAGTGATTCCGGAGCGGGTCCTGGAGATGGACACCAGCGAGGTGAGCTTCGTCGAGACTGTTTTCCGCACCGACCAGTCCGGTCACCGGTCGATCCACGAGGTTTACCGCGCACCCAGCCGCGATCAGGCGATCGCTTATCTGAAAGCCCGGCCGGTGTTCGAGAAGCTCTACTACCGTGAAGTAGACACGCCTGAGGGTACCTTCGGTCGAGACATTAAAGGCATCTATAAGTTGTGAGCGGCGCTTGCCAGGATCACAAGCAAGAGCGGGTTTCAACAGAACCGGGCCGCAGCGGCCCGCAGGGGAGCCAGCCGGCCCCGGACCGGAACCGTCCATAGTGGGTGCCCACACAGCCCCCAGGTGGCCAGCAGGGCGTTGGCGGCGAGGAACCCGCTGGTCGCGGCGCGTTCCATCAGCGCGACGGGCAGGTCCACCCGGGTGAGGTCCCCGGCGAGCACCACGGACGGATCGGGGGTGGTGACGGTGGGCCGGTCACTGAAGGTCCCCGGCGCGAACAACGGGCAGTCCGCGCGGAGCTCGTGGCGCTCATCGAGGATCGTGGCGGTGGCCGTCTCCGGGTAGACCCGCCGCAGCTCCTCGACCAGCTGACGCTTGCCCTGCTCAGGGGCCGAGGTCAGCGCGTAGGCGTGTAGTTCCACCACTGAGCCGCCGGTGCGCCTCGCCCAGCGGGCCGCCTCGCCCTCGAAGCGCTCCAGCACGCTGACGTTGTCCAGCGGCCCGAACCCGCTGGTGCCGAGGAACCCGGGCCGGTCCGCGCGCACCGGGCGGTCCAGCCACAACCGGGACACCAGGAACGGCGGAGCGGTGCGCAACCGCCCGATCTGCGCCCGCCAGGGCGCTTCACCAAGCTCGGGGGAGGCGGCGAGCAGCGCCTGCAACCCGGTGACGTCGGCGGCGAGCACCACGGCGTCGACCTCCTCGTCGCCGTCGGCATGGACAGCGAAGCGGCGCTCCCGCCCGGGTGCCACCCGCTCGACGGCCACGCCCGTGCGCACCACCACGCCGAGCTCAGCCAGGTAGTCGCCCATCGGCTCCCACAGCGCCCGCGGGAACGGTTCGGTGGTCACGTCGAACACCAGGCCCTCCGCCGAGCCCAGGAAGTAGATGTGGAACATCGTGGCTAGCTCAGCCGCCGACAGCTGGCGGGGATCGGCGAAGAAGCTGCGGGAGAACACCGAGAACGCCAGGTGCCGGGCCGCGTCCGGGAAGCGCACCCGCTCCAGGAACGTCATCGCGTCCTGGTCGTCCAGCCGCCGGTAGACTTCCGGCACCGATACGTCGACCAGCGGCAGCGCGGCCACCGGGTCGATCCGGGTGACCAGGTCCCGCCACCCGAAGGTGGGGCTGAGCAGCGCGAAAGCCAACGCGTTCCACGGTGGGGTGCGCGGCAGGCCCTGGAAGGTGTCTCGATGGCCTTCGGCGTCGACCAGCGGGTAGTCCGCCATTGGCGCCAGCGCCCGGCCCAGCGGATCGGCCCTGCGCAGCAGCGCCCGCAGGTTGTAGTACTGCCGGAAGAAGGCATGAAACCCGCGGCTCATGGTGACCACGGACCCGTCGGACAGCGTGGTCGGCCAGCCCCGCAGCCGGCCACCGAGCTGTTCCTCCCGTTCCAGCAGCTGCACCAGCACGCCGCGCTCGGCCAGCGCCACGGCGGCCGCGATGCCGGCGATCCCCCCGCCCACCACGGCCACCCGAGGAGGCTGCCCCTCGGGTCGCGGCCGGCCGGCCCTCGGCGGGTGCAGCACGGCCCGCCGGTCCCGCCCGGGAGTCTTGTGGGTGCCGTTGCTGAGCGGTCTCATCGGGGCTTCCTGGCGACGACGGTGTGCACGATGCCACGGTCCCAGCCCGGCATCGTGTCGATCTGGGTGTCGACC
>JBOHFY010000274.1:0-2665 GCA_050699895.1 Pseudonocardiaceae bacterium | reverse complement strand
CCCCAGCGGTCGATGGAAGGAACGGGCATGACTGCAGAGCGGTGCGAGGATCCGCAGATGTGGCCGCGCCCGGAGGACCGCCGGCGCGTCCATTGGGAGATCGAGCGCGGCCTGCGCGGGGAGCTGTTGGCCGCCGCGCCCACCGACCGCGATGCGGTCACCCGCGAGGTCTACAACCGGCTGTTCGAAAAGGTGCCATGGCACGAGGCGAACACGTTCGACGAGGCGGCGGAGGCGGCCTACGAGCAGTTCTGGTTCCAGCTCTACGGGCCGCTGACCAGGTCCACCGACACCCTGGTCGACCTCGGCTGCGGGCGAGGCAGCCTGGTGCGGCAGTTCGCACCGGCGGTGCGGGAGTGTGTCGGGGTGGACGCCTCCGACGCGATGATCGCGTTCGCCGAGTGCAACCGCCCGGCCAACGCGCACTTCATCGCCGGCAGTCTGATCGAACCACCGCTCAAACCCGAGTCTGTCGACTTCGTCGTCACCCGCCAGGTGATGGAGCACCTGCATCCCGACGACATCGCACGGCATCTCGACGCGGTGCTGCGCATCCTGCGCCCAGGTGGGCGGTTCCTCATCGAGACACCGAACAGGCTCACCGGTCCGTGGGACATTTCCCGCGGGTTCACCGCCGACGCAACCGGCTTTCACCTGCACGAGTACACAGCCGGCGAGCTCGGGACGCTGCTGCACCGCGCGGGCTTTTGCCGGGTGCGAGGTCCGGTACTGCCGAGCAGGCTGCAGGTGCGCCTTAGGGCGGGAGCCGCGCGCCGGGCCTACGTGCCGGTGCGGGTCAAGGCGATGCTGGAGCGCGGGTTGGAGAAACTCCCGGTGGCCGCCCGCGCGACGCTGGCCGGTCCGCTGGTCGCCCATCAGCCACCGCGCCGCGCGTCTCACGCTCGGCAGGTGGCGCTGCTGGCCGAGCGGGGCTGACGCCCAGAGCTCTGCAGCGAGACCGACCAAAACCGTGGGAGATCAACTGTTCGGGCGCCCGGTGATTCTGCGGCGTCGCCAGGTGCGGATCTCCGCGTCGGCGGTGGCGTCGCGTTGATCGGCGTACCTGAGCACGGTTTGGGCGTTGTCATAGGCCGATCCGTCCCTGGGCAAGCCCGACATCGACGCCCTGCTCACCCGCCCCACCCTGCCGCTTCGGGAACGCACCCTGTGGCGGCTGCTGTATGAGACCGCCGCCCGCGCCGAGGAAGTCCTCGGCCTCGACATCGAGGAGCTGGACCTGCGCAACCGCCGGGCCAAGGTGCGCCGCTCTCCCATAGGGATCGGCTAGGCTGCCCGGGTGGATGCCACCAACACCTGGGAACCCCAGCCCGGGGTACCCCTGCCCCCGGCGCAGGGGGCCAAAGCTGACGCCATCCTGGCTGAGCTGGTCTCCGAACGCGGCGCACCTACTCTGGAGCACTACCGCCGGGTCTACCGCAGCATCGGCGTGGCCTGGCCCGGTGACGACGAGATCCGACCCCTCTACCCGGTAGCTGACGTCGCGTTCGCCGGGTGATCGGCGGGAAAGTCGTCGACCCCAGCGCCCTAGTCGCCTACGTCCGGGGCAGTGTGGCGATGGACTCATGGCTGGCCGTCGCCAAAGAACTCGGCATCGTGCTCTACGTCCCCGCGCTGGCGGTGATCGAGGTCCGCACGGTATGCGTAGTGTACCCACACACCGACACCCTGCTGTTGCGACTACTCGACCACCCCTCCGTGATCCATTCTGAGCTTTCCTCAGCCGAAGCGCTGAAGGTGATCCGACTGTTGGACGAGTCCCGAGCCTGGGACGGCATCGCCGGACATGTGATCCTGGTGGCCCGCCACCGGGGCTGGCCCGCGCTCACCTCAGACCCAGGCCGACTTCAGCGCATCGCACCAGACCTGGACGTCAACCTGCTGTAAAATCTACGGATGTCACGAGCTTCGTTCACCACGTGTGCTAGTTCGAGATTCGGAGCGTCCAGCGGTCCCGTTTCCGCGGCGAGCGTGCCCACGTCCAGTGCGTTCATCGACAGCGGAAGAATCTACAGTGGTCCTTCGGGGTCGTCGACCAGCCAACTCAGCTCACGATTTCGTCCAGCGAGTTCGGCGGCGGCGACCGCGAGAGACAGCGCTGGGACCACCAAGATCCGGCCATCGGTCATGGCTTGAACCACAAACGCCTGGGCGCGCCTGGTCAGGTCGCGTTCGTAGGACAGAAGAACAGTGGAGTCCAACAGCAGAGGTCGCGGGTTGATCACTCGGTATTGTAGCTAAGGGTGTCGTGGAGGTCGCCAGTTCTCAACCCCATCATCCACGCGACCCTAGCGTCGCGTCACTGACGTCCCGCCCGACCACGCCCCCGCGGATACCGGCCGGGCCACCGGCACCGCGACCCACCGAGACCCACCTCATCGCTACCTGGCGGCTGGGGACACGTTCGGGAGAACAGGCACAAACGCCGGGCGCGATCATCGAAAAGAGATCACCACATGAGCAACACACCTTTCTCTCAACCGAAAGGCACTGTCGTGAACACCGCCTCCTCCGCAAACCCGCCGCACCTCGCGACCGATCTACCCGATGAGGTCGATGTGATCGTCGTCGGTGCCGGAGCGGCAGGCTGTCTGCTCGCGTCGCGCCTCAGCGAGGATGCGAGCCTTCGCGTGTTGCTCCTCGAGGC
>JBOHFY010000273.1:0-14603 GCA_050699895.1 Pseudonocardiaceae bacterium | reverse complement strand
TTACCCATGACGCACGCCGAGGCGGGGATGGGCCTTGCGCACTAACCCAGGTACTCTACCCTCGGTATCAACCGCCCTTCATAGGTAATTCCCTCTCCTCTCAAGCGACTTCGTGTCGCACAACCTGGCAGATATAGTTCGCGCTGGCCTCTACCATCTTCTTTTTGTGGCGGTCATAAATGTAGGCGTTGACCAGTTCGGCGAGCTCCTGCCGGGTCAGGCAGTAGTCCGGGTGGGCGAGCGACTCGGTGCGTTCCCGCGCCGCCCGGAACTCCTCATTCGGCGTTGTCACGACCCCGCCCCCCGTCAGGTGATGTGTGTCGGCTGAGTGCTGTTGTGGGCACTGAGCATGCCTGGCGTTTCGTGTCCAGAAAGGTACCACGTGGTGTGGTCGAATTCGGCCGGCCCGGTGTGCTGGAGCACGGCCGCACACTCAGCGTCCGAGAACCGCTGGACACCCCAGAATTCTCGCTAGGCGAAGGATTCCCCGGCGTCGGCTTTGGCGATCAGGGAGGGGGGCGCGGTGAACCGGTCGCCGTAGCGGTCGGCCAGCTCCTTGGCGCGGGCGACGAAGCCGGTCAGGCCGCCGTCGTAACCGTTCATGAACTGCACCACGCCTCCGGTCCACGGCGGGAACCCGATGCCCATGATCGAGCCGATGTTGGCGTCCGCAACCGTGGTGATGACGCCCTCGTCGAGGCACTTCACCGTCTCCAGCGCCTCGATGAACAGGAGCCGCTCCTTCATATCAGCAAACGGGATCGCATCCGGGCGGGCCGGCCCGAAGTGCTCAGCCAGGCCGGGCCACAGCCGGGTGCGCTTGCCAGCCTCGTACTCGTAAAACCCAGCGCCGCCGGAGCGCCCCGGGCGCTGACACTCCAGCACCATCGCGTCCACGATCGCGTCGGCCGGGTGCGGGGTCCAGGTGCCCCCCGCCGCCTCGACGCCGCGCCTGATCTCCTCGCGGATCTTGCGCATCAGCGTTAAGGCCAGCTCATCGACCAGCTGCAGCACCGGCGTCGGGTAGCCGGCTTGCACGGTGGCCTGCTCGATGGACGCGGGTGCCGCACCCTCGGCGAGCATGGCCACGCCCTCGTTGATGAAGGTGCCGATGACCCGGCTGGTGAAAAAGCCGCGGCTGTCGTTGACGACGATCGGGGTCTTGCGGATCTGCTGCACCACGTCCACGGCGGCGGCCAGCGCGGCGTCCGACGTCTGCCGCCCACGGATGATCTCCACCAGCGGCATCTTGTCCACCGGGGAGAAGAAATGCAGGCCGACGAACTCCGCCGGGCGGTGTACCCCGGACGCGAGGTCGGTGATCGGCAGCGACGAGGTGTTCGTACACAGCAGGGCGCCGGGATCGACCGCGTCGAGGATCTCGCCGAAGACCTTCTTCTTCAGCGCCGGGTCCTCGAACACCGCCTCGATCACCAGGTCGCAGCCTCGGAAATCCGCCGCGTCAGCGGTCGGGGTGATCCGGGCCAGAACCTCGTCGCGCTGCTGTGCGGTGGAGCGGCCCCGAGCCACCGCCTTGTCCAGCAGCCCGGCGGAGTAACCCTTGCCGCGCTGCGCCGTCGCGAGATCCACGTCCTTGAGCACCACCTCCATACCCGCGCGGGCGCACGAGCCGGCGATGCCGGCGCCCATCATCCCGGCGCCGAGCACCCCGGCCTTGCGAAAGGTGCGCCGCGGGTAACCGTCGGGCCGGCTGCCGCCCTTGGCGATGTGCTGCCGGTCGAAGAAGAACGCTTTGATCATGTTCTTGGCGACCTGGCCGGTGGCGAGGTCCATGAAGTAGCGGCTCTCGATCAGCAGTGCGGTGTCCACGTCCACCTGCGAGCCCTCCACCGCCGCGCACAGGATGTGGTGCGGGGCGGGCTTTGGCGCGCCCTTGAGCTGCTTGCGCAGCGTCGCCGGGAACGCCGGCAGCAGCTGCGCCAACGCCGGGGTAGCGGGCGTGCCGCCGGGAATCTTGTAGCCCCTGACGTCCCATACTTGCTGCGCTCGCGGGTGCGCCGCGATCCACTCGCGGGCTTTGCTGAGCATCTCCTCAGATGTGGCGGCGAGCTCGTCGACGATGCCGATCTCCTTGGCCTGCGCCGGGGGCACCTGCTGGCCCTGCAACAGCAGCTGCGTCAGCGCGTTCACCAGGCCCAGCATCCGCACCGTGCGGACCACCCCACCCAGACCCGGCAGTATCCCCAGCGTCACCTCCGGGAACCCGATCTTCGATCCAGGCGTGTCCAGCGCGACCCGGTGGTGGCAGGCCAGCGCGATCTCCAGGCCACCGCCCAGCGCTGCGCCGTTGATCGCGGCGACCACCGGGCGGCCTAGCTTCTCCAGCCGCCGAAACTGGCCCTTGAGCAACGCGATGTGGGCGGCGAACGCGTGGGCGTCCGCTGGCGTGACGTTGCGCAGTGTGGTGAGGTCCGCGCCAGCGAAGAAGGTCTTCTTCGCCGAGGTGATGATGACCCCGGTGATCGACTCTCGCTCGGCCTCCAGACGATCCAGCGTCTGGCCCATCGACGCGACGTAGCGGTCGTTCATCGTATTCGCCGAGCGTCCGGGATCGTCGAACGTCAACGTCACGATGCCCTCGGCGTCCGCGTCCCACCGAATGCTCTCCGTCATCACAGTCACACCCTCTCGATGATGGTGGCGATGCCCATGCCGCCGCCGACGCACAGCGTGGCCAGGCCGTACCGCAGGTCACGGCGCTCCAGCTCGTCGATCAGGGTGCCCAGGATCATCGCGCCGGTGGCGCCCAGCGGGTGCCCCATCGCGATCGCGCCACCGTTGACGTTGAGTTTCTCCGGTGGCACGTCCAGCTCCCGCATGAAGCGCAGCACCACCGCGGCGAAGGCCTCGGTGGCCTCGACCAGGTCGATCTGGTCCATGGTCAGGCCGGCCTTGGCCAGCGCCTTGCGGGTGGCCGGCGCCGGGCCGGTCAGCATGATCGTCGGTTCCACGCCGGTGACCGCGCCGGCCACGACCCGGGCCCTCGGCGTCAGCCCGAGATCCCGCCCGACCTGCTCGGACCCGACCACCACCAGCGCCGCGCCGTCCACGATCCCCGAGGAGTTACCGGCGTGGTGCACATGCTCGATGCGCTCCACCCAGTGGTAGCGCTGCAGCGCTACGGCGTCGAATCCGGCCTGGTCGCCGACCTCGGCGAAGGACGGCGCCAGCGCGCGCAGGCCCGCCATGGTGGTGTCCGGGCGCAGGTGCTCGTCACGCTCCAGCACGACGGCGCCGGTGCGGTCGCGCACCGGGACCACCGACCGCTGGAAATATCCGTTGCTCCACGCCTTGGCGGCGCGGTGCTGCGACTCCAAGGCGTAGGCGTCGACGTCGGCGCGGGTGAAGCCCTCCACGGTGGCGATCAGGTCGGCGCTGATGCCCTGCGGGACGAAGCGAGCGGCGTAGGCGGTCTCCGGATCCATCGCCAGGGCGCCGCCGTCGGAGCCCATCGGCACCCGGGACATCGACTCGACACCGCCGGTGAGCACCAGGTCCTCCCAGCCTGAGCGCACCTTCATCGCGCCGAGGTTCACCGCCTCCAGGCCTGAGGCGCAGAACCGGTTGACCTGCAGCCCGGCGACGGTGTCGGGCAACCCGGCGGCCAGCGCCGCGGCGCGCGGGAGGTCTCCGCCCTGGTCTCCCACGGGGGCGACCACCCCGAGCACGATGTCATCGATCCGTGCCGGGTCCAGGCTCGGGTGCCGGCGGCGCAACTCGTCGATCAGCCCGGTGACCAGGGAGATCGGCTTGACGCCGTGCAGCGCGCCGGTCGGCTTGCCCTTGCCCCTCGGGGTGCGCAGGCTCTCGTAGAGGAACGCTTCAGTCATGACGGGCTCCCGGTCGTGGGGTGCAGGTCTCAGGGTGCAGGGCTTGAGCGGGCGCTGCGGATTCGCGAATCGCGCGGTTGATAGCGAGCCGGAAGTTCGTCACAACGCCGTCCACGGTGATCGGTTTGAGCCGCTCTAGCAGGGCGATCAGCGACTCGCGCCGCTCAGGTGGGTGCCCCTGCTCGCGGTATTCCCGCAACACGGTGTCGTGGAACAGCGCCACCAGCTCAGTCGCCAACGCGCTGGTGTGCCGCTCGATGATCCGCTTGGCGGCCAGCTGCACCGCGAAGTCCATCTCGGTACCGAGCAGGCTCAGCCCGTAGTCCAGCATGTCGGGGCTGGTGAGCGTCCACGTCTGCGCACTATCAGGCTGGATGACGCCGAGTGTCACCAGCCGGGACAACTCCCCGTCGTCCAGGGCGCGCCCGGCGCGCGCGTCGAGCTCGGCACGGCCCACGGTCTCGGGCTCTTCAGGCAGCCACGGGGCGAGCAGCGCGCGGTGCAGCGCGAGGTCCTCCGGGGAGCGGTCCAGCGGGATCCGGGCGAGGTAGCCCTCGATCGCCGCCAGCGTGAACCCCAGCTCCTGCAGGTCGCGGACCAGCTCCAGGCGGGCCGTGTGGCGCTCGTCGTACAGGCCCAGCCGGCCGCGCACCGCCGGTGGCGGGATCAGGCCCATCCCGGCGTAGAACCGGATGGTGCGCACGCTGATCCTGGTACGCGCGGCCAGCTCCACAATGGTGAGTTCATCGGCCACCAGCGACCCCTCCCAATGTGACAGCAGAGCTGTCGTAACAGTTCTACTGTAACATCCCAGTCGGTTGGGTAGCTTCACCGCCGGCGAACGGACACGCGGGCGGCGCACATGGTCGAATTGTCCTCAGGACACGAAATACCCTCTGCTGGAGAACCCGTAGGGCAATCCGCCTACAGGTGTGAGGATCCACCGCGCGGGGAGGTCGCCATGCAAGATCATGAGCCCACGGTACGCAGCCGGCAGCTGGGTGAGGGGCTGCGCCAGGTGATGGAGCGGGCCGGGCTAACCGGCCATCAGGCCGCTCACCTGCTCGGTTTTTCGCCGGGCTGGGTGTCGCGGCTGCTGTCGGGCAAGCGCGGGGGCAGCGAGGTGGACGTCGCCGCGTTCCTCGGAGTGTGCCGGGTCAAGGCTCCGGAGCTGGGCCGGCTGCTCGCCCTGTTCCAGGAGCAGCACACCCCGGGCTGGTTGCAGCAACACGGCACCCGGTTACCCAAACAGGTCGTGACGCTGATCGACCACGAGAACAAGGCGGTGGCGATCAGCGACTTCCAAGCGACGCTGGTGCACGGACTGTTGCAGACCGGGGACTACGCCCGTGCCGTGATCAGCTCCAGTGCGAATATGCCGGCCGAGGAGGTGGACGAGCGGGTGGCCGCCCGGCTGGCCCGCCGCAGCCTGTTCAGCCAGGAGCGCCCGCCGCGGTTCACCTTCTACCTGCACGAGGCCGTGTTGCGGCTGCCGATCGGCGGCCCGGCGGTGATGTCCGACCAGTTACACAACCTGCTGCGGATGTCGGTCCGCCCCTACCTCACGCTGCGGGTGGTCCCGGCCGCGCTCGGCGCGCACGCCGGGCTGTCCGGCCCCTTCACCCTGATGGAGTTCGCCGAGTTCCGTCCAGTGGTGTACCTGGACAGTGAGACATCCAGCCTGTTCCTGGAACGGCAGGACGAGGCAACCGCCTACCAGCGCATCCTGGGTGCACTGGCGCACACCGCGCTGGACGCGGAACAATCCAGAGAGCTGATTGCCACCATGGCAACCGAACTGTATGCGGAGCGAGAGGACCATCATGACCGCGCCTGAGCCAGCCGGCATCATCTGGCACACCAGCAGCTACAGCGCCAACGGCGGCAACTGCGTCCAGGTCGCCCCCGCGCCGGGCCACGTCCTGGTCCGCGATTCCAAGGACCCAGGCGGCCCCGCGCTGACCGTTCCCACCACCGCCTGGCAGGCCTTGCTCACCACCGCCACCCACTGAAACGACGGCTACATCCGGGCGGCCGGAGCCACTCGGGTGCACTGGGCTGCGCGAAGTTCGGCGAAACGGGCCGACGGGACGACACCGTCCGTCCGGACCACCCAGCTGCGCGGGCTCAGCGTGGAAACCCGCTGGCTGTGAACTCGGCCCTGGAGCGGTTACTCATGGACAAGGCGGGTTGTAGGGCAGATCCCGCGAAACGTACCGTTCCCAATTCTCGCGGGTGAGCGTATTCCTGGTAGTAGCGCAGATCCGCTGGATCGCCTGATCGACGTTCATCGTCCACAACCGCACGGTCTGGTCGTTGCTGGCGCTGGCGAGGGTACGCCCATCCGGGCTGAACTCCACCCAGTTGAGGGTTCCGGTGTGGCTGGTGAGGGGCTGGCCCAGGGGGGTGGGGTTGGCCGGATTGATGACATTCCACAGCCGCACCGTTTTATCTTCGCTGGCGCTGGCCAGAGTGCGCCCATCCGGACTGAACCCCACCGACACGACGCCGTCGGTATGACCGGTCAGCGGAGCAGTAGACAAGGCGGCGTTCGCATCGGTGACCAGGGCTGTGCGCCGGTCCTGAATCGGTCGCATGCCGTAGGCGGTGAGATCGAGTTGCGCCGCCAAGGACACGTCGATGTTGCGCAGTCGGTCAGCTTGGGCGGTGACTTGGTTGAAGATGGCGTTGTCGCGCTCCCGCTGCGCAGTGGTGCGTTGTTGGAAGGCGACGACTGCGGCCACCAGCGCCGCGACCAACAGTATTGCCAGGGCGGTGACGCTGCCGCGGGCCAGCCGCATGGTGCGGCGGTGCTGGCGGATGTGCTCACCCACCAGATCGTCCTTGGCAACGCCACGCACGGCCGCCGCGACGTCGGCCACACACTCCCGCAACCGGGGGTTGGACTGAGCCACCTGATCCACGTCGCGCAACCAGCGCAGGTCCACCCAGCGCGGTTCCTCGACGAAGACACCACGCAACGCAGGCGGCAGCGCCATCGCCCCGTCCCCGGCGTCGTCAGCCCAAGCGAACTCACCCCCGGTGAGCACCACGAGCAACTGCTGCGGCGACTTGTTCGCCAGCCACCACGCGACCTCACGGTTGACCCACGGTGATCGTGCGGCCTCTGGCGAGGCCATCAGCACCAGCCAGGTCGAGGAGGCCAACGCCTTCTCGATAGACGACCACAGGTTCGGGTTGGCAGACAGGCTCGCGGTATCCCGAAAGACCCGCAGAGCCCGCGGCCGGTACCACGGTTTCGCGAACTGCTCCAACCCGGTCTGCAACGCCTGCGCTACCGCACCGTCCAGAGCGTGGCTGTAGGAGATGAACGCGTCATATCCCGACCCGGCGGCTTGATTGATACCGGCCTGGCCGGAACCGGGTGCTTCCTTGCGAACAGAGTTCCCCACCGGCTGCTCCCCAACGTTCCCCATAGATCACTCTCCGGTGCTGACGTACCGGTCACGGCCGGGTCCGGTTCACCCAGCTGCCGCCGAACACGGTGATCATGGTCGACGTCACAGCAGTGAGTGCCAGCTCCACGTCTCCCTCACGAACGGTGGCTCTCCCGTTACTGTAGGGAACAGTGCGATCTCTCGACAGCGAATTACGAAAGCCCGAGGTGGCCGGCTCGACACCGCGGGTCTGCGTTCATACCGTCGAGCACAGGGGCTTGCCCGTACCATAATTACAGCTTGACGACTTCCAGGCCGGGAACCTCGTCGTAGTCGTCGTCCTGGGTGGCGACCGGCAGCCCGTGCGCGATCGCGGTCGCCGCGATCCATGAGTCGTTGAGCGGCATCCGGCGTCCTCGCTGCCGCAACTGTGCCCGCAAGGCAGCCCAGGTATCCGCTACCGCCTCGTCCACCACCAGCGGCTCAGCCTCGAGCGCGGTGATCAGGGTGCGGAGCCGCGTGGCACTGGTCTTCGGGTCTGGCGCGGACAGCACACCCAGCCGCAGCTCGCCGATCGTGATGATCGAGACATGAAAACTCGGTGGCGGTGCTGCCCGCAATGGCCGGCCTTGTTCGATAGCGATGAACAGCGACGTGTCGGCCAGTGGGGCCGTCACTGTACCCCGTCCCACGGAACGTCGATGTCGTCAGTGGTGTCGGGCAGCATCTCGCGCAGCTCCCCGTAGAGTCCAGGATCTGCCTGTGCCGCGATGAGTTTGTCCCACGTGAGGTAACGCTTGCGTCGGGGAAGCGGAACGAGCTGCGCTACCGGACGGCCGCTGACGGTCACCGTGAAGCGCTCGCCGTCCTCGACGCGGCGCAGCACGTCGCTGGTGTCGTTACGGAGTTCGCGCAGCGGGATCTCGGTCATCCTGCGTAGTGTAGCTTTTCTGCGACAGCTGCGCGTGGCTGCGCTGCTCAGATCTCCCACGTCGGCGCCGCTCAGCACTGCGCAGTGCGCCAGTTGGGTGAGGGGCTGCGTCTCGTCGTGCCACCATCGGCGATCATCACCGCCAGATCCGCCAGCACCCGACCACGATCATGCACCGGCCAGAAACCGGGCCGAGCCAACGCCGCTGACAGCGCACCCGTCAGTTCCACCCGATCAGCTACCAGCCGCAGCAGTCCCGACCCCACCTGCGACACAACGCCATGCCCGCCCACTTCCACGGACAAGCCCTTCGACCACGCGGTAACATCCACATTATCGCAGCTCAGAGGCATTTTTCT
This sequence comes from Pseudonocardiaceae bacterium, assembly GCA_050699895.1. Classification (GTDB taxonomy): domain Bacteria; phylum Actinomycetota; class Actinomycetes; order Mycobacteriales; family Pseudonocardiaceae. Next base: position 6,064 of record JBOHFY010000273.1, on the reverse strand, counting down.
CGCTGTCACAACGATCGACGGCACGAGCACGTCGTGATAGCGGGTGCGCGGCGGCAGAGCGTGCCGGACCTGAGCAGGGCGTCACCGCTGGACGAAGCGCCAGTACCCCGATCAGGCGGGTGCGGGGTGCAGATCCGGGTCTTCGGTGAGCGGGACGATCCGGATGCCGCGAGCCAGTGCATCGACGTCGTCGATGATCGGGATGAGCCGGGCGAGGTCCGGGCAGGAGCTGAACAGCCGGACGTCGGTGTCGTGCTCGTCGACCCGCCACGCGTAGTTCAGCGTCGCGTAGATCGCTCCCGGGTCCGGCGGGTGGCCGGGACCGGGAGCGAACGGGCAGTATCGCAACGTGCGCAGCCCTTCGCCCAGGTGCTCGGTCGGGAAGACATCGACGACCGGCGGCTCCACCGCCTCCGGGTCGTCGGCCCCGGTCAGCTCGCGCAGCGCCGCGTCCCGCTCGCCAGCGGCATCCCACACGCCCAGGCACACCTGCAGTGGCATCATCCGTGGATCGGGCAGGTGCAGGAAGAAGTGCTGGGCGGGCAGCTGACCGTCACGCTGCAGCTTCTCGGCGAACATGGCCAGGGTCAGCGCCAGGTTGTCGACCTGGTACTCCCCGGGCACCAGTCCCGAATCCCCCCAGCAGGCCTCGGCGAGATCGCGGGCCCAGGCGCGGTGGTCGGGCCAGGTCTGCTCGCACCAGACCACCGGCAGCTCGATCCACACCGCCGGGTCGAAGTCGATCTCGGGCCATCCGCTCACTGCCGCCGCCACCGGAAAGTGGTCATCACCGCGTCGAAGAGCTCGACCAGCAGCTGCGCGAGGTCACCTGACCCCAGCGTGCTGAACGAGACGACCACCCATCGGTCGGGATCGTCGGGGACACCCAGCACGTAGTCGACCCGGCGGGACTCGTGCTCGATGCCCCGCTCGGCGTCCTCCGCCGCCAGGTGCTCGGCCCTGGTTGCGACCGTCCCGGCGACGTCCACCGCTGTCGTGTGCGCGTCGTCGGCGGCCAGCTGAGCGACTATCTGGGCGACTAGCCGGGCCGGGTCCACGGGCTGCACCGAGCCGAGGGACATCTCGGCGACCACGAAGGACGCGGCGACGGTGACGCCGCGCATCCGCTCGGTCGGCACGTACAGGTCCAGTCCGCAGTTCTCCCGGGCGCGCCCGGCCAGCTCCCGCAGCCGCAACCGCAGCTCCTGGCGCAGGGTGGCCACCTGATCGCGGGGAAGACCGGCGAACGACCGGTCGAGGATATTGGTGATCGCCTGCTCGGCGCCCCGGCGCAGCGGGATCCGAGACCATCCAGGAGGCAGCACCACGGTGTACCCGGTCGGGGCACTCGTCTCGCGGTCCGGTGGCGCGGGCACGGACCCGATGACAGCCGTCACCGAACTCGCCGCACCCGAAAGGCGTACTGGAGGACCAGCGTCGCCAGGCCAGAGGCCAGAGCCACCCCGCAGATCAGGACGAACGCGGGTGGTGAGCCGTACAGCCCTGCCGCCACTCCGACCCCCCCCATGACGACTCCCATCACGGCAGCGATATTACTGGACGCCACCAGCAAGAACGTCTGGCGGCGCGCGGGCCGACGGCACAGGACCACCGCAACCAGGGCGGTCACCGAGGGCAGGACCCAGACCGCTGCAGTCGCTGCGCCGAGCGACCTGGACTTGATACCCACGATGTCAGGGTCAACGAGTATGCCACAGATCGTGAAAATAATCACCGTAACGATCATAGCGATGCGCAGGGCGAGCAGGGTCCGCTGGCCGACCAGCCGGTCGGCGGCGTCCCTGCGGGCCTCGACCGGGCTGAGCGAGCCGCCGGTGTCGACACTGCCACTCCAGTCATGGCCACTCCGGCTCACCACGTGGAGCCCACCTCCCGGGTGAAGTGATCCTTCGCTTCCTTATAGGGGGTGATGCCGCCGTACTCTGCCCCTTTGTCAGCGGCGTCAGCGACAAAACCGCTGGTCCACAACCCGTGGTTGGTGTTGCGGAGGAGGTCGGCGTCACGGCTGGCGTGGGCGACGTCGGCGTCTCCAGGGAACCTGCCGCGGATAGTATCGATGTCCTTGTAGGACCGTGCGGCGTCCACGTCGTTACCGGCCTGCACTCTCTCGGTGCGGGTGGGATCGGCCAGCGGGGCATCGCGGACCTGCTTGGCAGCCCGGCTGTGGGCGTGCCGCGCGTCACGTTTCGCGTTGTCGATGAGGCGATGAGCGCCCCGCCGTTGGGCGGCTGTGGCGGTGCGGCGTTGCAGGGTCCGGCTGGCGGCGGTGCGGGCGGCGCGGCTGGACCGGAGGGCGGCGCTACCGGCCATGCGGCCGGCGGCGGGTGCGCCCGCCGTGCGGGTCGCCGCCTGGACACCCCGTAGCCCGCGGGCGACGATCTTGCCAGCGCCGAAGGTGACCAGCGCGAAGACGTCGAAAGCCACCTCGGCCCAGGACCTGTCGCCGGACAGAGCGAGTGCCGTGTGCCCGGCAAGAGCCGCGAAAGTCAGCCCGATCGCGAGGGCCGCGATGATGTTCACACCGGGGATGAACAGCGCCAGGATCGCCAGCAGGGTGGCGACCGCGCTCAAGACGTCAGCAACGGCCTTGATCCAACCGGCGTTGCGGTGGATCCAGTCCTTCACGTTGTCCCACCAGCTGTCCTCCACGTCATCGTGGATGGCGTCATCGATCCGCTGGGCGTACTGGCGGCCCTTGCTCCGGGCATGCTCGAGCGCGTGATCCAGCTGCCGCCGCGCGGCGGCCAGGTCCTGGGTCGCTTCATCGAGCGCGGCTCGCTTGCGGTGTTCACGGGCCTGCTCGTCCGGGCTCGGTGGGGGATCAGCGGGTGGCCGGACCACGGTGTTGGCCACGCGGGCGGCCTCGGCGGCCTGGGCCTTCTCCAAGGCCCGCACCGACTCGGTCTGGGCGTGGGCCAGCTCCGGAGCCCAGCTCGACAGCTCCCCGGCGACCCGCTGGTAGCGCCCGACCGTCTTCTGTAGTTGCCCGGCGAGGTCGGCGGCGGCGGTGCGCAGCTTCTCCGCATACTGGCCGGTGAGGGTGTCGTCGTGACCGATGGCGTGCAGCCGGGAGATCTGGGTGCGCATCTCCGTGGCCATGTCCCGCAACCGCCGGGCTTCATCGGTGATCCGGTCCGGATCCCCCTGCAGCGGATCCGAGGGCGCCAACGGCGACCAGTCCACCGGTCGGCGCATGATCATCCCTCCCCGGCGCGAACCATCGCGTCGGCCAGGTCATGATCAGCACCAGTGAAGGCCTCCCTGGCGCTGGCGCACATCCCGCCGACGTTGTTGATCGACTCCACCAGTTGCCCACGGTGGCGGTCCCAGTTGCCCACGAAATCAGTCATGGCCTCGGCGACATCGGAGGACCCCCAGATGCCCGCGTTCTCGTCCCGGCGAGCATCGGCGCCGTCGAGTTCGGTGGCGATCAGCCGCAGAGACTGCTCCGAGTGCTCTAACGTCGAGTAGTCGACCGTCAAGTCGGGCATCGGCACACCTCCCCGTGATCGTGGCGACGAAACCCGGCGAAATGTATCAAGCCCGTCGTCGAGCCGGCCGTGTGCGGCGCGCAAGAGAGCCGGAATGGCTCTGTCTGCTACAGCTGTGGGGTGGCTGCACCACCCAGCCCCGGTGTGACCGATACTGCGGACGGATGTCCAGATGCTGATCAACCTGTACGCGGAGTTGCTCGGCAAGCCCGCCGCGGTGTTTCTACCGTCAGGCACGATGTGCAATGCGATCCGGTCTCCGGCGACGGCGGCATGTTCACCGCCGACGCACTGTAAGCGGCGCTGTTCCCAGCCGGGGACCGCTACCAACCCCGGTCCCGGCTGGTGTCGGTGGAGCAGACCACCAACCTGGCCGGCTCGGTCGAGCTCATCGAGCAGGCGTGGCGCTACAAGCAGATGACGGGTGGGGCGTTACGCCAGGCCGGCATCGTCGCGGCCGGCTGCCTGTGGGCGCTGGACCACCACGTAGACCGGCTCGCCGACGACTACGCCAACGCCCGGGTCCTCGCCGAGGGGCTTGCCGGGCTATCCGGCATCACGCTGGCCCCGGACACCGTCGAGACCAACATCGTGGTGTTCCAGTTGGCTGGCGCGCCCCGGTTCTGTCAGCGGCTGGAGGCCGAGCACGGGGTGCGGATGGGTGCGCTGGGACCCGATCTGGTCCGCGCGGTGACCCACCACGACGTGAGCACCGCCGACGTGCGCTGCGCGGCGAGCGCAGTCGCGACGATGCTCAGCGACACCCGGTGAGCCACCGTCGGGGTCAGGCTGGCCCCGCAGTCACAGCTTGGCGACCTCCAGGCCGGACACCTCGTCGTAGCCACCCACTGAACATGACGGCTGCGCCCGGGGAGCGGAGATGCTCGGGCGCGCCGGACTGTGACAGCGGCACTGTATACATACTCCGAATCGGTGCCGACGCGTCGCGTCGCCGAGCGGAGAAGTATGGTGGGCTGGATGACGCCTGACGAGCTGCGTGATCGTATCCTCCGCTGGGAGGGCTCGCATACCGATTTCAAGGAAACCGTCGACAGCAACATCGAACTCGCCAAAGACCTGGTGTGTTTCGCCAACAGTGATGGCGGTCAACTCGTGATCGGGGTCGTTAAGGACCGCAGCGTGGTTGGCGTACCTGACGTCGACCAACTGCTCTTGAACGTGGATGACGTGGCATTCCAGCGCTGCTCACCTCCAATCACAGTTATGCCCGAGGAGGTCAGGTTGGACGGTAAAGACGTCGTCGTGCTCAACATACCCAAAGGTGACCAGCGGTCCTACTCCGCTGGCGAGGGCCGCTACTACATTCGATCCGGGGCACGGTGTTGTCGGGCGAGCCGAGAGGAACTACTCAGGCTCTTCCAAGCGGCACAGTCACTCTTCTACGGCGAGCAGCCGCTCCCGCGACTCAACCTGGCCGACCTGGACCTCGATGCAGTCTCCCGGTACCTTGATGACACCAACCAGACAGATCTCAACGACGATCTGGTACGACTGCTGCGAGCATGGCGAATGTACGACGGCTCCCACCCCACGGTAGGTGGGCTCGTACTCTTCGGTCGACGCCCGCAGGTTACTCTCGAATCCTCCCGTGTCGTCGTTGGCACACTAGCCGGCGATGACATCGGCGATGACTTCATTGATCGCAAGGACCTCTACGGCCCACTGCTCAGCGTCATCGCTCAGATTGAGACGTTCTTGCGGCTCCACCTCAGGACCGGTCACGAGATCGTCGGTTTCGAGAAGGAGAAGCGCGAAGAGATCCCGATGGCGGCGCTGCGCGAGGCCGTGGTGAACGCGCTGGTGCACCGCGACTACACGATCCCCGGCCCGATCCGCGTGTTCGTGCTCTCGGACCGGGTCGAGGTAAGATCTCCTGGCCGTCCGCCTCACAGCGTGGATGCCGAGGCGATGCGGGCCGGCGCCCACGTCCCCCGCATATCTACAGCAGGGTCGTGGCTGCGGAACTCGCGACCCGCGCGGGTACCGGGATACGACGCATCACTCGACTGTTCAGGGAAGCCAACGACACCAGTCTGGGTATCGCCATCAGCGATGCTGAGGTTGCACTGATGCTGCCGCGGGGCCGAAGTAAGACGTCGTCGTGATGCTGGTCAACCTGTACTCGGACACCCAGACCCGGCCGGTCGAGGCCATGCGCGTGGCGATGGCGGCCGCCGAGGTGGGTGACGAGCAGCGTGGGGAGGATCCGACCGTCAACGCCTTGTGTGAGCGGGTCGCCACGCTGCTCGGCAAGCCCGCGGCGGTGTTCCTGCCGTCGGGCACGATGTGCAACGCGATCGGTTTCCGGCTGCACATCCGGCCCGGCGGCGATGCGGTGCACCTGCACCCGACCTCGCATCCGATCGTCGCCGAGGGGGGCGGTCCGTCGGCGCTGTCGGGGGCGGTGCTCGCTCCGGTACCCGGCGAGGGCGGCATGTTCACCGCCGGCGCGCTGGAGGCGGCGCTGTTTCCGGCCGAGGACCGTTACCAGCCGCGCTCCCGGCTGGTGTCGGTGGAGCAGACCACCAACC